>JAIRLA010000137.1 GCA_031259795.1 Azoarcus sp. | reverse complement strand
TGTATGTCCGGGGCGTGAGCATAAAAGAGCGAGAGGCGGGACGGGTACCGTTTTGTATCGCGCACGTATCGAAATATCGCCGGGGCGAGGGAAAAAGGGCGTTTTCCGGCGGGCGGCGGGTTGACTCCCGGTTTTTACCGGGAGATGAAAATGCCCCTGATCAGTGTGTTTGCCCGACTGGAAGACCTGCGCAGCGGGCCGGCGCGCCGCCACTGGGAGATCGAAAACAGTCTGCACTGGGAGCTCGACGTCACCATCCGCGAGGACGACTGCCGGGTTCGCAAGGGAGACGCGCCGCGAAATTTCTCCGCCTTGCGCAAATTCGCGCTGGCGCTTTTGCGCCGGGACGACGCCTATCCCAAACGCAGGCGAAAAACCGCTGACCGTATTCCGCAATATCGCACCTCTGATCTGGATGATGTCGTTCTTGCCAGGGCCGTCTTCGGAGGCCAGTTGCAGCGCCCCGGCCACGCCCGGCTGTTTGTAGGTGTAGGTGGCCGTGTCCGCGCCGTCGGTCGGACTGACGAGCCGCCCGGCTTTGTCGTAGCCGTATTCGATGCTTCGGATAGCGTCCGTGGCACGGGTGAGTTTACGCGTGGCGTCGTACTGGTATTGCGTGATCTTGCCGGGACTGCCGCCGGGCGCTTTCCCGCCGCATTGCCGCCCGCTGTACACCCCGCGCTTCCAGAGGCCGTAAAGCCTCAATGACCTTTTTGGGGGTGATTTCCGAGACAGGGACGCAGCCAAGGATGGGTAGGATATGATTCTCCAACCGCTTCCACTGCGATTGCGCCGTTGTCTCCGCCACGCCTGCTTGCCATACCTCGAACCATCTATGTGCTACCACTTCAAAGCTGTTCGCCGTCCGTTCCTGTCTTTCGGCTTTTTGCGCCTTCTTCACGGCGGCAGGGTCGGCGCCATTGGCAAGCAGCTTGCGGGCTTCGTCGAGCCGGTCACGGGCGTCCTTCAGGGACATCTCCGGGTATTTGCCGAAGGCGAGCGTCTTTTCTTTCCCGTCGAAGCGGTACTTCATTCGCCAGAGCTTGCCGCCCGTGGGCGCGATGAGAAGATAAAGGCCGCCTGTGTCGCTCAGCTTGCGGGGTTTGTCGGTAAGCCGGGCGGTACGGATCGCGGTATCGGTCAAGGCGGACATGGGGGCATCTCCTTTGGGGGTATACCATTTGGTATAAATGGGGCATGCCCCCAAGTGTTTCCCTGCAAAACGCCGTATTCAACCGTTCCACGTCATGGCACATCGGACGAAAAAAATCCGGGAACCCTTGATGCTACTGGAGTTTCCGGACTTTATCGGACTACATCGCATGCTCGATTGGTGCCGGGAGAGGGACTCGAACCCTCACAGTGTCACCACCGGCGGATTTTGAGTCCGCTGCGTCTACCGATTTCGCCATCCCGGCCTGGATGAGGTTGCGCATTATCCACGAATTGATCCCTTGGCGGCAAGTCGTCCGCCTGTTCTGGTTTTGTGATGTCCCTGACTGTCGATGATTTTGATTATGAGCTTCCGCCCGGCCTGATTGCCCAGGCGCCGCTCGCCGAGCGCGGCGCCAGCCGTTTGCTGGCGGCGGGGCGGGAGTTCATGGATTGCCGCTTTGCCGATTTGCCGGAGCTTGTCCGCCCTGGCGATCTGCTCGTGTTCAACGATACCCGCGTGCTTCACGCGCGTCTTTTCGGCGTCAAGGCCAGCGGCGGCGCGGTCGAAGTGTTGCTTGAGCGCCCGCTCGGGCCGCACGAGGCGCTGGCGCAGGTGCGCGCTTCCCGCGCGCCCGCAACGGGCGCGGTCCTGCGGCTGGCCGGTGCGTTCGATGTCACCGTGCTTGGGCGCGCCGGCGAGTTTTTCCGCCTGGGATTTCCGCCGGGGGAAGATCTCGTCACGTTGCTCGAGCGCCACGGCAAGCTGCCGTTGCCGCCTTATATCCGGCGCGTTGCCATTGATGACGACGAGATGCGCTATCAGACCGTCTATGCCCGCGCGCCGGGTTCCGTGGCCGCGCCGACCGCCGGGTTGCATTTCGATCAGGGGATGCTCGATGCGCTCGCGGGGCGCGGGGCGCGGTTTGCGTGGCTTACTTTGCATGTGGGCGCGGGAACGTTCCAGCCGGTGCGGGTGCATGATCTCGCCGAACATCGGATGCACAGCGAACGCTATGTGATTCCGGCGGCCACGGTCGAGGCCATTGCCGCAACGCATGCCGCGGGCGGCCGGGTGATCGCGGTCGGCACCACCAGCATGCGCGCGCTCGAAGCGGCGGCGCGGGATGGCGAGCTTGCCGCCGGCGAGGGCGAAACCGATATTTTCATTCTTCCCGGTTTCCGTTTCCGCGTGGTCGATGCGCTCGTCACCAATTTCCATCTTCCCCGCTCGACATTGTTGATGCTGGTGTCGGCTTTTGCCGGGAGAGATGTCATCCGCCGCGCCTATACGCACGCCATCGAGCGGGAATACCGGTTTTTCAGCTATGGCGACGCCATGTTCCTGGCGCGCGGCAACGATACGGAAACGAATATGGATGCAGTCCGCGATGCGGTTTGAACTTCTTTCCACCAGCGCCGCCGCGCGCCGGGGACGATTGACGCTGGCGCACGGCGCCGTCGACACGCCCGCTTTCATGCCCGTGGGCACTTGCGGCACGGTCAAGGCAATGACGCCGGAGACGCTGGCCGCGAGCGGGGCGCAGATTTGCCTCGGCAATACGTTCCACCTGTGGCTGCGGCCCGGGCTGGAAGTCATCGCCGCGCACCGGGGGCTGCACGATTTCATGGGCTGGGATAAACCTATCCTGACCGATTCCGGCGGTTTCCAGGTATTCAGTCTCGGCGCGCTGCGCAAGATTGGCGAGGACGGGGTGCGTTTCGCCAGCCCGATCGACGGCGCGCGTCTATTGTTGACGCCGGAAGAGTCGATGCGGATCCAGACCGTGCTGGACGCCGACGTGGTGATGATTTTCGATGAATGTACGCCGTGGCCCGCCAGCCGCGACGAGGCCGCGCAGTCGATGCGTCTGTCGCTGCGCTGGGCGCGGCGCTCGCGCGATGAGTTCGACCGCCTCGGCAACGGCAATGCGCTTTTCGGCATCGTGCAGGGCGGCATGTACGAAGATTTGCGCGATGAGTCGCTGGAGGCGCTCGCGGCCATCGGCTTCGATGGTTTCGCCATCGGCGGCCTGTCGGTGGGAGAACCCAGGGAGGACATGGCGCGCATTCTCGCCCATGTCGCACCGAATTTGCCCATGGACAAGCCGCGTTACCTGATGGGCGTGGGCCGCCCCGAGGATATGGTCGCGGCGGTGGCGGCGGGCATCGATATGTTCGATTGCGTCATGCCCACCCGCCATGCCCGCAATGGCTGGCTATTTACCCGCTACGGCGATATCAAGATCAAAAATGCCATGCATAAGGCCGACACACGCCCGCTCGACGCGGATTGCGCCTGCTATACCTGCCGCAATTTCAGCCGCGCTTATCTTCACCATTTGCACCGCGCGGGCGAAATCCTGGGCAGCATCCTCAATACCATACATAACCTGCATTATTATCAATGGCTGATGGCCGGAATGCGCGCGGCAATTGCGGCCGGAGATTTCGAGAGTTTCGCGCGGCGTTTCCATGCCGAGCGGAATACAGGCGCGGGTTGAACCCGCATTGCGCGCAACGCTGCGAGCTTCGCCGAAGCGCGACCCGCCGCCGGACGATTGCCGTTGCGCGAAGGCAAAAAAGCGCGCTCTTTTGCAAAAAGTTCCGGAAAAATCTGGTACAGACACGAAAATAGTGCTATGAACACTACTGGAGTCGACATCCGCCACAGCAGGGTGACGGATGGCGTCGTTTTCGCCTGCGGCAAGGGTGGTTTCGCGCCCGGGCCGAGGGGCGTCGCAAGACCGATCATGTTTCCCGCCGAACTGTGACACATCCTTCGTTCCCCTTCCAGACACCCCATCCCCGTCTTTTTGTCTTGCGCAGACGATTGGCGACGCGCCTTACCCTGATCGCCGCGTTGGCGTTGCTGGCGGTGCCCGTACTGGCGGCGATGGTGTTCGGAACCAGCCTGTGGGCGGCGTTCAGTATCTGGAACGCGCTGGGCGCGGCGTGGAAGGTGGCGGAATGGGGGATCGGCAGCATGCTGGTCGTGCTGGGCGCCCTGTTTGCCACGCGGCTGTTGTCCGTGTTGTTCGTGCCGCTGCCGGATCCCGAGGGCGTGCGCCTGTCGCCGAAGGACGCCCGTGATTTCCACCGGCTGATCGAAGGAATGACCTGGGTGCTCGAAGCCGGCCACATCGATCATGTGTGGGTGACGCCCGATATGAACGCGGCGATCCTGCAACGTCCCCGCCGGGGTTGTTTCGGGCGCATCGAAACCCATCTCCTCGTCGGCCTGCCGTTGGCGCACAGCGTGACTTGCCCGCAACTGGTGGCGGTGCTGGCGCATGAATTCGCCCACCTCGCCGTGCAGCGCAAGGGGCTGGGCAAGTATGGCGCATTGCTGCGGGCGTGGTGGTTGCGGGCGCTCGACAAGATGGGGGATGTCTTCCCGGTTTTCGGCAAACAGGTGGACCACTGGCTGCGGCGCTTGTACAGCGATATGGCGCGGCTGGCGCGCATCGAGGAGTTCGAGGCCGATGCCCTCGCGGTGCGGCTCGTCGATGCCGATCTGCTCGGGAAGACGTTGGTCGAGGTTTCGTTGCGGGAGCAGTTCCTGCTTCAGGATTATTGGCCGCGGGTGCTGGCCCAGTGCCGGGTGCGGGCAAAGCCTCTGGTGCGTCCGTACCGCGATCTGGGGCTGGGAATGACCGCTGGCTTCCTGCGCACCGTCGCGGACGATGCCTCCGCCGACGACGATTCGCCGCAATCCCTGCATCCGACGATGAAAGAACGCCTGAGCGCCCTGCGCGTCGCGCCGCACGATGCTTCATCGCCATTGCCCGAGGACCTCCCGTCGGCGGCAAGCCATTACTTTGCGCCGCTGCTGTTGACGCTGGCCTGGGTGTTCGACCGCGCCTGGTGGAAAGATGTGCGTCCGGACTGGCAACTGACCTACCGGTGCGTCCGTTACAAACATAAACATAGATGATCCAACCGGTGAGCATGATAAATTGCCACGTCCGTGAAAGGCGAACGGGCTATCCTGCGGCGTAGTCCGGCACGGTTGCCGGTCGCGCGGGCAGTACCGCGGTAGATCATCAATGAATAAAATGTTGCACAATCTGGGCGAGAGTCTCGCAAGCCGGGTCATTGATCTGTTGCCGGCGGCGGTGCGCGCGAAGACTTACGGGCAGATGTCACGGGTCGACCAGCCCCTGGCAAAGGAATACGTATTCAAGCTCGCGCAGACAAAAGAAGAATTGGAGGCATGTTTTCGCCTGCTGTACAGGGAATACGTCAAGGCGGATTTCATGAAACCCGATCTGTGCGGCATGCGGGTGATGCTCCATCATGCGTTGCCGACGACTTCGATGCTGATGTGCCGCTACAGGGAGCGTGTAGTCGGGACGGTTTCGCTGATCCGGGAAAGCAAACTGGGCTTTCCCATGCAGCGCGTCTTCGATCTGGATGAGGTTTTCCGGATGGGCGGCAACGTGGCCGAAGTGTCGGCGCTGGTAATCGACACGAATTTCCGCTCCCTCAAGAACCAAATCCTGATGCCATTATTGAAATTCCTGTACGAATATGCGGAATATCGTTTCGACACCCGGCACCTGATTATCGCCGTCAATCCGCACCATATAGGGTTTTATGAGGATGTATTGTGTTTCAGGCGCTTGCCGGGCGGCGAAGTGAAACATTACGATTTCGTCAATGGCGCACCCGCGATGGGAGCGCATCTCGATCTCGAAAAAGCAAAAGAAACTTTTTATCAGAAATACGCCCATTTGTCGCCCGAGAAGAATCTGTACCACTATTTCACGACAGCCTCGTTACCCAACGGACAGTTCCCGCACCGGCGCTTTCACACCACGACCGATCCGGTCATGACGCCGGAACTGATCGACTATTTCTTCAACCAGCGGACAGCGATATTTGCCACGCTGGGCCGGCAGGAAGCGCAAATGCTGCACGCGATCTACAACCTGCCCGAATACAAGCGCTACCTGCCGCCGTTGCCGGCAGGCACCCTGCGCGAGCGAGGCGCCCTGCGCGAACGTGAACGCGAATATGATCGCGCCCATCGCCGTTTCCCGGTCAGATGCCCGGCGCGCTTGCGCATCAGCCGGCTCGGCATTTCCCACAGCGTTGCGCTGACGGTGTATGAATGCGCGGAGCGGGTTTTCTGCGCCCATGCCGAGCGCCCGCTCGCGGTGGGGTTGAGCGGCGAGGCCGATGTGGATCTGGGCGAATTCGAGCGCTGCACCTTGCCCGTGGAAGTGGTGCGGTTGAGCAAGCACAGCAAGCGCGTGGTCATGCTGGGTCTGCGCAGTCTGGATGGCGATCAGGGCAAACTGTGGCTGAAATTCGTGCGCGCCCTCAGTAACGCGCCCACCGCGGCCGACCTCGAAGAAGCGACGCGCTTCAGCAACGACGACGCACAGTGATCCAGCGGCGCTGCGCCGCTGAGTAAAAAAGGGGAAAAAGGAACGGGACGCCCGTTTTCCCCCACCGCAAAGAAAACAGCGTTGCTTCGCTCCGCATGGAAGGAAACCCTCTCCCGCCCCTGACGGGGCGCCCTCTCCCGCAAGCGGGAGAGGAAACGGCAGGCGGCTTTTGTATTGGGGCGGAAGCGCCTTTACTGAATGTAATGAAAAGACGGCCCTTCCTGGGGGCAACGGCCTCGAAGTCCATTCATCCGCGCCCGTAGTCCAAGGCGCGGCGGCGCCTGTCGCGGACAACGAAGACCTCCCCCGCGACTCCGGGCGCGCAGTTCCGGGCAAGATGCCATCCTGCTCCGACTGCGGGACATTCTTCCAAAGCTCCGGGCGCGCAGTTCCGGATAACGTCCACGCTGTCCGGAACTCCGAGAAAGTTGCTCCAGACAAGATGGCATGCCCTCAAAAGCTCGGCGCTCGCAGTCTCCGAGGGGATGGCATGCCTCCGAAAGCTCGGCGCTCGCAGTCCCCGAGGGGATGGCATGACTCCGAAAGCTCGGCGCTCGTAGTCTTCGAGGGGATGGCATGTCCCCGAAAGCTCGGCGCTCGCAGTCTTCGAGAGGATGGCATGTCCCCGAAAGCTACGATCCCGGAGCTTTTTACTCCGAGCATCTCCTCCCGAACCTTTCGCATTTCCTCCCCGCCCGCGCGCGGCGGCGCGATTAAAAACATTGATTGGCTGTCAATATGACGTAACATGACGCCTTCGCGTTTTTGCCGCTGCTTCATCATCACGCCAAAGCGCGAAGCGAACCGGTTCGTCCGGTTTTACCCTCATTCGATACAGGAATAGATCCATGAAACATGAAAGACACCGCGAGGCCGTCCCGGCCGATGTAGTACAGCAGATTTTGGAGAAAATCGACGAATGCACCGCGCTGCTCCAGCCCTATCTGCTCGGCCTGAGTCCGGAAGAACGGCGATCCCTCGGCAAAATGGGCGATAAATCGCTCGCTTTCGTCACCAAGGTCCATGAATACGCGCACAGCAATCCCCAGCTCGTACCCGCCTTTTCGGACGTGCGGGCGTTCGATGCCGATTATCAGGATGCGACGGGTTTGCAGGAAATCGACAAGAAAATCGCGCAGTTGAAACGCGGCGTGGAAGATATCGCCATGCAGGCCGGAGCCGAGGCGATGGAGTTTTCGCGGCTCTTCTACCTCAATGCGCAAACAGCCTCGCGCGCAAACGTGCCCATGGCGGCCCCCGTGGTCAGCGATCTGAAAGAACGCTTCCCCTACAACAAGCGGCGCACGCCGCCGGAGAGCGCGTAATGTCATGCGGGCGCCGTTTCGCCCCGCGCGACTGATTCAATGTCCCCTTCCCCGCTTGCGGGGGAGGGCGGTCCGGGCACGGTGGAGAGCGGGACGGAGAACGGGAGCTTCCCTCCCCCGCTTGCGGGGGAGGGTGGCCCGTCAGGGCCGGGAGAGGGCTTCGTACCATCCGGCGCGCAGCGCCGCTGGATAAAGGGGGGTGGAGAGTGGACGGGACGCCTGTCTACGCCCCACCGCCAAGAAAACAGCGTCGCTTCGCTCCGTATAGTTGGAAACCCTCTCCCGGCCTTCGGCCACCCTCTCGCCCGCCAAGCGGGGGAGGGAAGTTCATCGGAAGAACCCGTCATTGCGAGGGCCGCAGGCCCGTGGCAATCCAGTTCGTTCCATCCGGCGCGCAGCGCCGCTGATTTTCCTGATCCCCGGCCCCCGATCCTTGACATGGCATCGGCGTCACAAGACGCCGGATGTATAACCTGTTGGTTTTACGGAGAAAAACAATCCAGCAAAAAACATGTTGACTTCATGTGCAAACGTATTTATAGTCGCCGACCGTGTACGGGTTGCTTGACAAATCATGGGTATCACGATGTTTTTGGCGTGGCGCGTTATTCGATGGCATGAACGGGGGCTTGGCACCGCCATAGCCTGCTGCCCTTGTGAGAACAGGGGGGGGCGTGTTTCATGCATGGAGTCGCGAGGTATCCGAAAATGCCTGTCCGGCCACTTCGAAACGAAGACGCTGTTGAAAAACATGGGTTTTCTACTCGTCGCCTTGTTGCCATTCGCGCAAGGCAATCATGTATTCGCCGCCGCAATACAGGACAAGACGCCGCCGCCCGCCGAATTCCGGCGCGGCGAAATCGTCGATCGCAACGGGGTGACGCTGGCGCATGATGTCGTTGTCCATTCACTGGAAATCACGATCGAGAAGCCCCCCGTGCTGTCCGAGCAGGACGAATTGATAGACAGGCTTGCGGCCATCATCGCCATTACGCCTGGGGACAGAGCGCGTTTTTACGAAAAAAATAGCCGGAACTATATGTTCCGCGCCGAGCCTATCCGTGATCGCCTCAGCCGCGAAGAGGTCGCGCGCTTCATTGAACAGCGCCATCGTTTTCCCAATGTCGCGGTAAAGGAACGGTTGGTGCGGGAATATCCGCACGGGACGCTGGCCTCGCATCTCATCGGCTATATCGGCCGCATCAGCGAAAAAGACGTCGAACGTATCGAGGCGCGCGGCGAAACCGCCAAGTATCGTGACACCGAAAAGATTGGCAAGGCCGGAGTAGAGGCCACTTACGAAGCCGATCTTCATGGCAAGCCAACAGGCGGCAAGATCGAACTCACCATGGATATCGAACTGCAAAAAGCCGCTGAAGCCGCTTTCGGCAAACGGCGCGGCGCGCTGGTGGCGATCGAACCGGCGAGCGGCGAAGTGCTCGCGCTGGCGTCGATGCCGACGTTCGATCCCAATCTGTTCGTCGATGGCATCTCCGGCCCGGACTGGCGGATGCTCAGCGAGTCGCCCGACAAACCCCTGCTCAACCGCGCCATCAGCCGCGCCTATCCGCCCGGTTCGACCTTCACGCCCTTCATGGCGCTGGCGGGTCTGGCCGCCGGCAAGCGCACCGTCAACCAGTCTTACCCCGATCCCGGCGGCTTCCAGTTCGACAACCACTTTTTCAAGGACAGCAAGAAGGGCGGCCACGGCATGGTCAATCTGCACAAATCCATCGTCGTGTCGTGCGACACGTATTACTACGTGCTGGCCAACGACCTGGGCATCGACGCCATTGCCGCTTCCATGGCTTGGTTCGGCCTCGGCGCGCGCACCGGCGTGGATCTGCCCGGCGAGGGCGCGGGCTTCCTGCCGTCGCCGGCATGGAAGCTAAAGTATTTCAAGACCCGGGAACAGCAGAAATGGTATGCCGGCGAAACGATCTCGGTGGGGATTGGACAGGGCTACAACGCCTATACGCCCATCCAGATGGCGAACGCGCTGGCGGCGGTGGTCAATGGCGGCAAGCTGATGCGTCCGCGCGTCGTGCG
>JAIRLA010000102.1 GCA_031259795.1 Azoarcus sp. | reverse complement strand
ATGGATGTTCAGACGCCGGAGCAGACGACGTAAACCGCGCCGTCGTCGAGGGCGGCAAGGGTGACGGCGGCGGCAGTGGTCGCGCCTGCCCGTAACGTGCCGGTTTCAGGGTCGCCGTCGTCGAGCGTGTTGTCGAGCTGGCGCGCGTACTTGCCGGAAATGCCCGCCGAGCATATCGCGTAACTGCCGGGGACGCCCAGCGGCGCCGCCGCGCCGCCCGACTGGATGCCGATGCGCCCCCCTTCGCTGTTGAGCGGCAGGAAATTGGCGCTGGCGGTGTCGGTCGGGCCGGAGGCGAGGTTGGCGAGGCGGATGTGCTGCCAGAAAAAAACCGCTTCGCTCCCGACGGCAACGTCGTCGTCCCAAGCGCCGCCGATACTGCCGTCGGCATTGCCGTCGGTGGTGCACGCCGGAGTCGCCGCCGGGCAGACATGGGCCTGGGCGCGGATGTCGTCGCCGGGAAGGGCGCGGAACTTGTCCTGATAGGCGTGGATGTACATCGGCGTCATGCGGAAATCCTGGGCGAGATTCTTGACCTTGGCGCTGTTGATCAACTCCTGCCCTTTGAATATGCCGCCCAGCAGCAGGCCGATGACGACGAGGACGATGGCGATTTCGACCATGGTGAAGCCGGTCTGGCCGGCGGGCCGCGGTTTGTGCTGTTTCGTTTGCATCGTGATTCTCCTTGCGGAAAGAGGTTTCAAGTGATGAATGTGACGAGTGCCCAGTGCATACCGGTTACAGCCGTCCGCCCTGGGCGAGGCGGGCGATCAGGAAAGGGTGGCCGATCCAGCGCAGGCGGTCGTCGAACGCGGCCGTCGCTTCTCCGGTCTCGAACACGGGGGCGGCGGGACTCCAGGCGGCATTGAGTCCATCGTCGAGGAGGTTGGGGCCGGTCGAATAAACCACGGCGATGGCGCGGGAATCGGCGGTCGTGAGCGGGTTGCCGTCGTGGTCGCGGATCTGGATGTGGTTCACGGGCTGGGTGGCGAGGGTGATGACGCCTTCGGCGAAACGCCTGTCCGGGCGATAGCGCCAATGCCCGTCCCATGGCGCGGCGGCGCTGGCGCGCGGGCGGCCCCAAGGGTCATGGACAGGCAGGCCGAGGGTGCGCCAGGGCAGATAGCCGGGCGTGGCGAACGCGCAGGGCGGGCCTTGTTCGAGTCCGTAGCCGGAACCGGCGGGGTTGACTTCGATGCTCGGGCACGGCAGGCGGCCATGGAGCAGGGCGAAGCCGACGAGGGCGTCGATGATGTCGTCGAGCATGGCATCGGCGGCGTGGCGCTGGCTGGCTTCGATGCGGGCGGCGACAGGCGCGGCGAGGATGCCGATGATGAGGCTCAGCACGGTGAGGGCGATGGCGAGTTCGGCAAGCGTGAAGCCGCGGGCGCGGATGTTCATGGGATGCACCGGATGAGATCCTCGCTGGCGGGCTGGCGGGGGTCGGCGATGGCGTAATGGCGGTAGCCGGCGTAATGGCCCGCGCCGGTGGCGAAGCTCGTGAGATTCGCGCCTTCGAGGTATTGCGCCGCGTCGGCGCGTTCGCTTGCGCTGCCGCGCTGCTGCGCCGTGCCGCCGCGCTGGCGCTCGCCGCCGAAAAGAATGAGGGCGCGGCATGTTTCCGTGGCGGCGGCTGATGGCGAAAGCGCCGAATCGGCCAGTATCGCCGTCAGGCAGGCGCTGCCGTCGATGCAGGCGGCGAAGCGCATCTGGTCGTGCCAGTTGTTGTAGAGGTTTTCCTGTTCCGGCGGTACGCCGAATCCGGCGGCATCCGGCAGGCGGCCATGGGCGCGATTGTCATGAACGCTGTCGGCGTGGGCGGCGAGGAAGGCCGGATCGCCGAGGCGCGTTTGCAGCGTGGCGGCGGCGATGTCGAGCACGGTATCGAGCGTGGCGGAAAAGTCGGTTCGCCGCCGCAGGACGGCGAAGATTTCATCGATGGTGAGCCATGCGGCGAGATCGTTGACGCTCGATCCCGGCAGACCGTGAACGATGGTGATATTGCCTTCGAGGTCGAGCGCGTAGGGATGGTCGATGAAGGCGGGCAGATCGGCGGCGGCGCTGGCGCTGCCGGGACAATGCGGGGTGTTGGCGGGAGGACGCGCCTGGCCCGGCAGCGCCTCTCCCGGCGCGAGGATCACGGCGGCCGCGCTGTACCCCGCGCCGCCGAGCGTTTGCCCGGCGCTGTCGACGATTTCGAATCGTCCGGGGCTGTCCCAATTGAGCGTCACGGGTTTGGGACTGTTCTTGATACTGCCCGCCACCGCATACCACAGGCATTGAGCGCGGCCGTCGCGCGTCGCCGGCAAGCCCAGGGTACGCCAGGGCAGCCAGCCGAACGCGCCATGGTTCTTGGCGTGGCAGGGGCTTTGCGCGGAACCGTCCTGATTGCGATCGGGGCACGGCAAGTAGCCCAATTCTTCCCCGGGATGTATTTCCGGGTATTGAACGGCGTAGCCCAGGAGCGCCGTTTTGGCTTCGGCGAGGAGGGCGACGTTGCGCGCGCCCGCCAGCAGTTCGGCGCGGTGCGCGCTCCGTCCGGCGGCGGCCAGCGCGGCGCTCGCGGCGAGCAGCAGGATGATGACCACGGCAAGAAGCGCGCCGCCGCGCGTGGGCGCGTGAAGCCGTGGATATGGCGATGCTGTCATGGTGTGTTGCCGTTGTCCCGGGGCGGGAAGAATTGCCCGGGCAGCAGCGCCTGCCTGCGTCCGGCGGTGGTCGTGGCTGGCGCGCCGTGGTCGAGGCGGATCGCGGGTTCGCTTTCCGGGCTGACCATATTGCCGTCCAGCCAGAGGGCGACGATGCGCTTCTTGCGCCATAGCGCGCCGTTGAAACGGCGCGGAGTGGACGGTGGCGGAGCCGGGGGAATGGCGGCGGGCGTTTGCGGGGCGCGCATTTTTTCTTCCATGGCGCGGCGTTCGGCGGCGGAGAAGAAAGCCCGCCCCGCGAATGCGGCGGGGGGCGGCGCGGGCGCTTGCGCCGCGGGCAATGTCGTTGACAGGATGGCGGACAAGAGGCACGGCAGCGCAAGGGCGTTCATTGCGGCGCTCCCGTCCCCGGCGCGAGGGAAATCCAGTCGAATTCGCAACGCGCCCGCAGCGGGTGGACGGCGGCGCTTTCGGCGCTTTCGCTGCTTGTGCCCGCGCCGTTCCCGCTTTCCCGTTGCAGGGCGCAGCCGATGGGGATGGTGTATACGGGGCTGTCCATGATCGTGGCGGCAAGTGCGAGCAAGGCTTCTTCATGTAGCAGGCCAGCGTCGACGCTCAGCCGCTGGATGACGATGGCGGGCGCGCCGGCGGGCGGCGCGGGCAGTGTTGGCAGCGGCGCGTCCTGGAGGCGCAGGCGGGGCGCGGCGATGCGGATGTCTTGTGACAGGCGCTGGGCGATCCGCTCTCGCCCGGCTTCGTCAGGCGGGGTTTTGCCCAAAGTGGCGGCGAGCATGGCAAGACGCCGCGCCAGCGCCGCGCGCGCCGCCGCGCTCTCGCGGGCGGTGGCGAGGCGCGCCTCGAGTTTTCCCGCGTCCGCGCGGGCGTCGAGCAGCCGCGCCTCTTGTCCGGCCCGCGCGGCGGCGGCGCTGTAGCCGGCGGACAGTGCGGCGGCCAGCGCCATGGCGCAGAAAAGCAGCGGCCGGCGCAACGCGGGCGGGATCGCGGACAGGAAGGGAGGGAATTTCATGGCGTGTTTTCCTGTGGCGGAGCCGGAATGGCGGGCGGTTTGAATTCGGCGTCGAGCCGCAGGCGCGCGCCGCTTGCGTCGATGAGCACGCGCGCGGGCGCGCCGTGCCGGTGCGACCAGCGCGCGGCAAGGACATCGGCGGCGGATCGCGGCGGAGGGGCCGTATCGCCGGGGGCGATCGTCATGTGAATGGCCGCGGCGGCATCGGCGTGGCGCGCTTTCGTGACCGTGGCCGTGGATGTGGATGTGGCCGTGGGTGGCGCGGGATCGTCGCTTCCCGGCATGCTCCAGGCGAGCGCGTCGAGTCGCGCCCATGGCGCTTCGGCGAGAAGATCGGCGGCGGCGTCGAGCGCGGCGGCGGGTGCGATGCCGGGCGCGCGGACGAGGCGCTCGGCGCGGTCGAGCCATGCGCCGAGCGCCTCGGCGGGAGCCGTGTTTCCGCCATGCGCCTCCAACCCGCCGATTTCGTCCTGCAATGCCAACCGTCTGGCGTCGATCTGCCCGGTTTCGTGGCGCAGGCGGCGGGCGGCGATGAGGTCGAAAGCCGCCGCTGTGGCAATGGCGATGACGAGCGCCGCCGTGGCGGCGATCATGGCCCGGCGGACGGCGGCCAGCCGCCGGAGGCGTTGCAGCCGCGGGCAATCGTAGTGCCACTGCGCGCTGGCGAGGCGCGCTTCCCGCAAGAGCAGATGCATGACGGCCTGTGCGGATTCGCCGCTGTCTTGCGCGCCGGAAGGGGAAACCGGCTCGGCGTGGACGACCGGCTCGATCCGCGCCCTGTCTCGCGTGCCGGAAGGGGAAATGAGTTCGATGAAGGCGGTATCATCGTTGCCGTCGGCGGGGATGAGTTCGCCCAATGCCGCCCGCTCGCTTGCCGTTGCCAGTATCCGGATTGGCGGAGAACCTTCGCTCAGGCGCTGCGCGGCCAGCCACGCCAGCGTCTGGGCGAGTTCGTCGCGGTAGGCGGGCAGGCAATCGGCGAGCGCGGCGGCTCGCGCGGGGATGACGCGGGAGAACGCGAGGCGGCGCTGGCGGAAGAAAAGCTGGCGCATGCCATCCCCGGAGGGCGCGAGCAGCAGGCATTGCGCGGGCAGGCCGCGCTGGCGGCGGTACCACCGTTCCAGCAAGAAAGGCGCGCTGGTGAAGCCGCGCACCTCGACTTGGCCCTGCGCGCCGGCTTCGCCGAGCGCCTCCAGCCAGGGCATGATGAGCGCCGGGCGGGTCAGGGCGATGAGCAGCACGGGCGCGCTGTTTTCCGGGCCGCCTCCCGGCAGCGCTATCGCGCCGGTTAGCGTGGTTTCCGGAAAATGCCGCGCCAGCCGGCGGTGGATGAGCGCGCGGCGGTCGGCGCGCGCGACGCGCGGCAGGTATTCGATAATGTGGCGCTCGTCGATAACATCGGCGACGAGGGTGCAGCGGCGGCGCACGCCGCCAAGCCAGGCGCGCAGCCGCGCCGGGGCGTCCTGGTCGGCGGCGGCGAATGTTTGCGCCTGCGCGCCGCCGCCGTTTCTCGCATGCCGCCATGCTTCGAGGCCGCGCGCGCCGATGACGAGGGTGTGCGGCGGCGCGGCCATCATAATGGCATCCCGGCGATGATGTCGTAGACCGGGCCGAGGATGGCGAGCGCGATCCACAACATCAGCAGCCCCATGATGACCGTGAGCGCCGGTTCGGCGCTCGCTTGCAGGCGCTCGATCGCTTCACGGGCGTCGCGCTCGTAAAAATGGGCGAGTTGTCCGAGGGCGCTGTCGATCCGGCCGGTTTGCTCGCCCACCCGCAGCATGCGGGTGACGAGGCGGGGAAACAGGCCGGTGGCCTCGAAGGCGCTGGCGATGCCTTGTCCCGCGGTGATCCCCGCCCGGGCGGTTTCGAGACCGCCCCGGATGACCAGATTGGGGGTGGCGCGCGCGGCGCTGGCGATCGCGTCGGTCACGGTGATACCGCTGGCGTAGAGCATGGCGAGCACTCCGGCGACGCGGGCCAGCGCCAACCGCTGCCGGATCGGCCCGAGAAGCGGCAAACGCAGGGAGAGGGCGTGCAGGGCATGGCGAAAGCCGGGGTAGCGTATCGCCGCGAACGTGGCGGAAATGGCGAGGAGGACGAATACCGGCGGCAATAGCCAGCCATGATGGCCAAGCCATGTGGAAAGGCCGATCAGTATCCGCGTCGATAGAGGCAGGACGGTGTCGCCGCGAAACAGGGCGGCAATCTGCGGCACGACCTGGGTGATGGCGACCACGACCGCGGCGGCGAGCAGCGTGGCGATGATGGCGGGGTAAATGACGATCTTGCGGGCATGGGCGGCGAGTTCGTCGGCGCGGGCGAGATCGGCGGCGATCCGGCGCAGCGCGGGAACAGGATCGCCGGTGCTCTCGCCCGCGTGCAGCAGGCAGCGGAAGACTTCGTCGAAGGCATGCGGATGCGAGGCCATGGCGGCGGAAAGCGCCTGGCCGCGCTCGATTTCGGCGCGCAGGCCGGCGGCGATGGCCTGCATGGCGGGACTGCCGTGACCATCGCCGAGATCGGTGATGGCGTCGAGCATGGGGACGCCGGCGGCGAGCAATTGTTCGAGGTGAAAGCAAAAATGGATCAGCTCGCGGCGCGCAATGCGCCGCCGCCGGAACGGGAACACGTTGTGCGCGGCGGGCGCGGCGCGAAGCAGTTCGAGGCCGCGGCCACGCAGGCGCGTTTCGAGATCGGCGGGATTCGCGGCTTCGAGTTCGCCGCGGACGACGCGCCCGTGCGCATCGCAGGCGCGATAGCGGTAAAGGCTCATGGCGCGCGCTCCGGCGGCGGCGCGGCGGGCGCGAGCGGCCCCACGACCCGGCAAAGCTCGTCGACCGAGGTCTCGCCAGCGAGCGTCTTGCGCCGTCCGTCCTCGCCGAGGCTGAAATGGCCGCGCGCGCGGGCGGCGCGGCTGAGTTCGGCGGGCGTCGCACCGGCGGCGGCGAGTTCGTCGAGCATGTCATCCATCTCCAGCACCTCGAAGATCGCCAGCCGGCCACGGTAGCCGCGTCCGGCGCAGGCCGGGCAGCCGGCCGCATGCGCAAGGACGATTTCGCCGCCGTCGGCGGGCAGGCCGAGGCGGCGGCGTTCGCGGGAATTCGCCGGGGCGAGGCGGCGGCACTCCGGACACAGGCGGCGCGCCAGCCGTTGCGCGATGATGCCGCGCAGGTTGCCGGCCAGCAGTGACGGACGGATGCCGAGATCGAGCAGGCGGGGAATGGCGCCGATGGCGGTATTGGTATGCAGGGTGGCAAAGACGCGATGCCCCGTCATCGCGGCGCGGATCGCCATGCCGGCGGTCTCGGCGTCGCGGATTTCGCCGACGAGGATGATGTCGGGGTCCTGACGCAAGAGGGCGCGAATGCCGGAAGCGAAGTCGATGCGCGCCGCCTCGGAAACCGCGGTCTGCCGGATGCGGGCCATCGGGTATTCGACCGGGTCTTCCAGCGTCATGATGTTGACCGCTTCGCTGTCGAGGTGGCCGAGCATGGCGTAAAGCGTGGTGGTCTTGCCGCTGCCGGTGGGGCCGGTGACGAGGATCAGCCCTTCGGGCCGCGCCAGCATGCGTTCGACAGCGGCAAGCCGTTCGGCGTCGAACCCGGCCTGGCCGAGCGCGACGATGCCGCGCTGGCGGTCCAGGATGCGCAGCACGATGTTTTCGCCGTGCAGCGTCGGCAGGGTGGAGACGCGGAAATCGATGGGCTGCCCGGCAACGGTGAGCGAAACGCGCCCATCCTGCGGCGCGCGCGTTTCGGCGATGTTGAGTCCGGCCATGACCTTGAGCCGCACCGCCATCGCGGGCCAATGGCCGGCATGCAGGGCGTGCGCCTGTTGGAGAATGCCGTCGACGCGGTAGCGGATGCGCAGGAAACCGGCTTCAGGCTCGAAATGGATGTCCGACGCGGCGGCCTTGACCGCGTCGACGAGTAGCGCGTCGACGAGACGCATGAGCGGATGCGCGTTCTCGTGCGGCGCGGAAGCATTGGCGGGCGCGGAGGATTCGAGTTCCTGGAGGATGCCGTCGATGGCGAGTCGATAGCCGTAATGGCGGTCGAGCGCCGCGCGGATTTCGGATTCGGCGGCGAGCGCCGGGCAGAGGCGGATGGCCGGGCCGCAATGGGCGGCAAGCGCGTCGAGGGCGACGACATCATGCGGATCGGTCATCGCCACGGTCAGGGTGGCGGCGCTCTCATCGTGGCAGAACGGCAACAGGGTGTGGCGGCGGGCGAGCGCCTCGGGGACGAGCGCCAGTGTCGCCGGGTCGATGACCGCGCCGGCCAGTTCCACCGCCCGGCGGCCAAGGCGCGCCGAGAGCGCGTCGCGCAACATGGCCTCGGTGATGAAGCCCAGTTCCACGCACACCTGCCCGAAAAGACGGCGCTCCCGGCGCTGCTCGTGCAGGGCGATGCGCAACTGGTCGCCGCCGATCAGCCCGGCGTCGATGAGGGTTTGTCCAATGGGCGCGGGAACATGTGGCGTGTTCATGGCATGACGGCGCGGGGAGCGCGGAAAGGAACGAGTGCGCTGGCGGGGAAATTGCGTTCGCCGGGAATGGGCGAAGCGCGCAGGAAAGCGGCGTCCGGCAAGGCCGTCCCGCCATGTCCGGCGGCGAAGTCCGTCTGCCCGGTCAGGCGCGGACGCAGGAAGATCACCAGTTCGGTACGGCGCGCGCTGTTTTCCCGCCGGGTGAAGATTTCGCCCAGCACGGGTACCGCGCCCAGAAGCGGAACGCGGCCAGTGTCGTAGTCGATCCTGTCTTCCATCAGGCCGCCGAGAATGGCGGTTTCACCGTCGGCCAGCCGCAGCACGGATTCGATTTCGCGTGTGCGTATCTGCGGCACGCGGTTGGGGATGTTGCCCAGCGTCGGATTGGGATCGTCCTTGAAACCCGAAATGCTGGAAATGGTCGGGCGCACGCTGAGAGTGATCGCGCCGTTTTCGCCGATTTGCGGCGTGAGCGCCATGACCAGCCCGACGGACACCGACTGCGGCTTGGTGGTGGCGGTGACTTTTTCGCGCGCGCTGTCGCCATATTCGGTGGTCGAGGCGTCGACGAGAAAATAAACCACTTCTTCCACCACCTTGAGAATGGCGGTCTGGTTGTTGAGCACCGACAGCTTCGGGCTGGAGAGCACCTTGACCGTACCGAAAGTCTCCAGCAGATCGAGGCTCACGCCAATCCTGTCCGACAGATAGGAGATGGCCGGCGTCATAGCGGTGGCATCGTTCGAGCCGCGCGGGCGTATCCCGATCGCGGGCGCGCTCGAACGGCTTCCGGGCAGGCGGCTCCAGTCGATGCCCTGGTGATAGCCGTCGGCGAGCGTCACTTCGACAATGGTCGCCTCGATCGTCACCTGGCGGTGCGCGGCGGCTTGTACCTGGTCGATGAATTCCGCCACTTCGCGCTGTTGCCTGGCATTGGCGAGCACCATCAGGATGCCGGCCTCGCGGTTGCTCACCACGAAAGCGGATTCGCCGGAGTCCGCGCCCGCGCAGGCCGGAGCCTCGCCCGTGGCCGGAGCGCCGGGATCGCGCCGGTGCAGGGCCGCGCAACGCGGCCTGCGGACATGAAGTTCATATTCCTTGAGGAGCGCGCGGATACTGGCTTCAAGCGCGTCCCAGAAATGATTCGCCGCCTTGGTCTCGATGCGGGTGCGCGAAGTGTTGCCGCCCCCGCCGCCGCGCGCGCCGTCGACGGCGCTCGGACTGGTGGCGATCTGGGTGCTGGTGGCAACCTCGCCATTCATGTCGCGCGCGAGATTGACGTAATCCACGTGATAGGCGCGCAGGAATGGCATGTCGGGCATCGCGGCGAGCCGCGTTCCGTCGAACTCGCAGCGCAGTTCGGCCTGCTCGCAGATGCGGGTGAACAGCTCCGGCAATGATCGGTCGAACGCGCTCAGGGAGACGAGACCTTCGACACCGGGATGGAGATCGAAGTCGATCGACTGGTCGCGGGCGATGGCGGAAAGAAGCTGGTCGACCGGCGCGAGCCGCACGTCGAGCGAGTAAACGGGAGCGGGCCGCGGCGCGGGCGCGGAGATGACGCCGGGGGCGGGCATGGCGATGGCGATGGCCGGTTCGGCTGGCGCGGGCGCGCTGCGTTCCCCGTCATTCGCCGCCTGCAAGTGCGCGGAAGCCATCGCGGACGCGGGAAAGCGCGACGGCATCTTGGCGCAGCCCGCGAATATGGCGGCAAGGACGATCAAGATCATTCGCATACTTCTTGGACATGTGTTTTCAATGATGCGACAATAGCACGAAAGGCTATGAGTTTGTCAACTGCTCATGCGAAAATTGTCAGGCGCCTTTGAGCCTGCCCAAGTCCGTGGCCCATGACCCGCTCCGATGCATCGAGGATCGGGAATCGGTTCCAGTCAGCGTCGCTGCGCTCCGCATGGGACGAAGCCCTCTCCCGGCCCTGACGGGCCACCCTCTCGCCCGCCAAGCGGGGTAGGGGAGTGTCCATCGCAAGAACTCGCTCCCCTCGTCATTGCGAGGAGCGCAGCGACGTGGCAATCCAGTTCGTTCCATGCGGAGCGAATCGACGCTGTTTCCTCTGTGGTGGAAAGTGGACAAGCATCCCCTGCCTGCCTCCCCCTTTTTATTCAGCGTCGCTTCGCTCCGGGTGGAACGAACTGGATTGCCACGGGCCTGCGGCCCTCGCAATGACGAGGTGGGGGCGGCTTTCGCGATGACGAGGTGGGGGCGGCTCTCGCGATGACGAGGGGGGCGGCTTTCGCAATGGCGCATTCTTCCGATG
>JAIRLA010000059.1 GCA_031259795.1 Azoarcus sp. | reverse complement strand
CCATCGAAAGCCCGGTATGGGAAGCCGTGCGCGCCCCGGCGCCCTGGGCGGGCCGCCAGGATTTCTCGCGTATCCGCGGTGAGGAGTAGACAGGCGTCCCGTTCCTTCTCCCCTCCCCTCCCCTCCCCTCCCCTTTTTTATCCAGCGGCGCTATGCGCCGGATGGAACGAACTGGATTGCCACGTCGCTGCGCTCCTCGCAATGACGAGGGGGGGCGACTTTCGCAATGACGAGGGGAGCGAGTTCTTGCGATGGACACTTCCCTCCCCCGCTTGCGGGGGAGGGTGGCCCGTCAGGGCCGGGAGAGGGCTTCGTACCAAACGGCGCGCAGCGCCGCTGATTAAAAAGGGGGGACGAAGGAAGGAGACGCCTGCCCACTCCCCGCCAAGAAAACAGCGGCGCTTTGCGCCGGATGGTTGGAAACCCTCTCCCGCCCTTCGGGCACCCTCCCCCGCAAGCGGGGGAGGGAAGGAATCCATCGGATGGGGGGAGTCCATTGGAAGAATTCGTCATCGCGAAAGCTCTTCCCCCATCTCGTCATTGCGAGGGCCGCAGGCCCGTGGCAATCCAGTTCGTTCCACCCGGCGCGCAGCGCCGCTGAATAAAAAAGGGGAAAAAGGAACGAAACGCCCGTCCTCCCCACCGCAAAGAAAACAGCGTCGCTACGCTCCGCATGAAAGGAACTGGATTGCCACGTCGCTGCGCTCCTCGCAATGACGAGTTCTCCCAATGAATTCCCCCCGTCCGATGGATTCCTTCCCTCCCCCGCTTGCGGGGGGGGGGTGCCCGAAGGGCGGGAGAGGGTTTCCAACCATCCGGCGCGCAGCGCCGCTGATTAAAAAGGGGGCGAAGGAAGGGAACGCCCGTCCACTTTCCACCGCAAAAAAATCAGCGTCGCTTCGCTCCGCATGGAACGAAACCCTCTCCCGGCCCTGCGGGCCACCCTCTCGCCCGCCAAGCGGTGGAGGGAAGGTCCATCGCACGAAGGGAATCCATCGGAAGAACTCGTCATTGCGAGGAGCGCATCGACGTGGCAATCCAGTTCGTTCCATCCGGCGCGCATCGGCACTGGATGAAAAACAGGGGGAACGCGACAGATACGGTCGTACAACATGGGGATGATGTCCCCGGGCGGTACAAGGAGGGGCGAGGCGGGGAACAGGATGGGAGAGGACTTTTCCCGTCCGGCGCGCGGCCCCGCTGGTATCATCCGCCCACCACGGCTTGGCGTGATGATGATGCGCGTCCTTCTTATCAAGACTTCTTCGCTCGGCGACGTCATTCATGCCCTGCCCGCCGTCACCGATGCGGCGCGGGCGCTGCCCGGCATCCGTTTCGACTGGGTCGTGGAAGAGGCTTTCGCCGAAGTTCCTTCGTGGCATCCGGCGGTCGGGCGCGTGCTTCCGGTGGCTTTGCGGCGCTGGCGACGGCAGCCGTTCGCCCGCGCCACGCGCGAGGAATGGCGCATCTTCCGCGCCGCCCTCGATGGCGCGCGCTATGACTGCGTGCTCGACGCGCAAGGTTTGCTGAAAAGCGCCTGGCTCGCTGGCAAGGCATGCGGCCCCCGGCATGGCCTCGATCGCCGTTCGGCGCGCGAGCCGCTGGCAAGCTTCCTTTATACGCACCGCCACGCCGTGCCCTGGGGCCGCCATGCCGTGCGCCGCGTGCGCGAGCTTTTCGCCGCCGCGCTCGGCTATGCCCTGCCGCCGGAGGCGCGCGGCGAGGACGACGGCGCATCCCGCGCCAGTGCCGCCGCTTATGGGCTGGATCGTTCCCGCGTGCTGGCGGGGGCGCGGGACTTGCCCACGGAGGGCGCGCCCCGGCTGGTCTTCCTCCACGGCACCACTTGGCCCAGCAAGCATTGGCCGGAGGCGTACTGGTGTGAACTCGCCCGCATCGCCGCCGCCGCTGGCTGGCAAGTGCGCCTGCCGTGGGGAAACGACATCGAGCATGAGCGCGCCGCGCGCATCGCCGCCGCCGGGGGAGGGTATGTGCTGCCGAAGCTGCCGCTGGCCGGGCTGGCCGCCGAACTGGCCGCCGCCGCTGCTTGTGTGGCCGTCGATACCGGCCTCGGGCATCTTGCCGCCGCGCTCGATGTTCCCGCCCTGTCATTGTTCGGCCCGACCCATCCCGGCTTTACCGGCGCGTGGGGCCGCCGCCAGTTTCGCCTCGCCACGGACTCGCCGTGCGCGCCCTGCCTGCGCAAGACATGTTCCCTCCGTCCGCCCGCCGGCGCCGTCCAGCCGCCCTGTTTCGCGCGCCTGCCGCCGGAGCGCGTATGGGAGGTCTTCGGTCAGAGGACAGAAGACTGAAGACAGAGGACAGAGGACAGAGGACAGAGGACAGTCAATATGCGGCGCGCAGCGCCGGTAACTTGGAATCCATTCCAATAGGGCCGCCTTGAACCGCCGCATGGATTGCCGAATCGACGTGGTAATCCATTCGTTCCATGCGGAGAGTATCGACGCTGTTTTCTTGGCGGCGGAGAGTGGACAGGCGTCCCGCTCTTTCTTCCCCCTTTTTATCCAGCGGCGCTGCGCGCCGGGTGGAACGCGCTGGATTGCCACGTCGATTCGCTCCTCGCAATGACGAGATGGGGATGTCCTCACAATGACGAGGCGGGGATGTCCTCGCAATGATGAGGTGGGAGAGGCTTTTGTAATGACGAGGGCGGGAGGGCTTTCGTGATGACGCGCCGGCTCCTGAACAGGTTCTCAGCCCTGGCCGTTGGCCTTTTCGCGGAACTTGCGGGAGGCGTGTTCGTCGGTGGCGCGTTGTTCCTGGCGCGCGGCCTTGCGGGCGAGTTCGTTCTGGAAGCGTTGCGAGAGGGTGTCGAAGGCGCGCACTTTGGTGCGTTGTGCGATCCATTGCCGCTGGCCTTGCGAGGTGTGCAGGTGCGATTGCTCCACGACGCGGCGCTGTGCGTCGATGGCTTCGTCGAGGCGACCGATGAAGTTGCTGTAGTTGCGCATGGCGTCGGGGCCGATGCCGCCGCGCGCCGCGGCGGCGAAGCGCTCGCCGTATTCGGCGCGGTAGCGCTGGAGCAGTTCCAGCTTTTGCTGGCCGTTGCGCTCGGAGGCGATCAGTTCCCCGAGCTGGCGGGTGGCTTCGTCCATGCGGGTGTTGGCGAGGTCGAGCAAGGGCTGGAGGGGGAATTTGTCCGGCATTATTTTCTTCGGGTGAAGGAGACTTGCATTCTAGCCGTTCCGCCGGGGCGCGTTCGGGGAAACGGGCACGGTCCGGGTCATCCCGCCGCCAGTACCCGGTTCTTGCCCGCGCGCTTGGCGGTGTACATGGCCCGGTCGGCGCGGGCGATGGCCGCGCCGGGGTCTTCGTCGCGGGCGAGCAGCGCGATACCGGCGCTGAAGGTGATGAGCAGGCGTTCGCTGCCGGGGGCGCAGAAGATGCGGCGGGTCAGTTCGCGTTGCAGGCGCACGAGAATGTCGTTGGCGGCCGCGGGGGCGGTTTCCGGCAGGAGGATGATGAATTCTTCGCCGCCGTAGCGCGCGACGATGTCCTGCGGGCGCAAGGTTTCGGTGATGGCGCGGGCGAGGTGGCACAACGCGCTGTCGCCGACGGCGTGGCCGTGGGTGTCGTTGAATTGTTTGAAATTGTCGACGTCGAGCAGGGCGATGCACAGTTGCATGTCGTGGCGGCGCACGCGCGAAATTTCGCGCGCGAGCGCTTCGTCGAGTCCCTTGCGGTTGAGCACGCCGGTGAGCGGATCGTGGCGCACGAGGCGGCTGGCGGTATCGAGTTCGTTTTGCAGGCGGACGATTTCACGGTTGGCGCTGTCGACCCGTTCGCGCAATTGGGTGAGTTCCTGTCCGGCGCGCAGGGTCGATTCTTGCGCGAGGCGGGTTTCGCGCAGCAGTTCGCCGACGACTTCGGACAGGTCGGCAATGTCGGTCGCGTCGTTGATCCGCCGCGCGCCGCGCCCGAGCAACTCGTGGTAGTCGCTGGTGTGGCTGGTGATCTCCGAGAGGTGATCGACGAAGCTGGCGAGCATTGCTTTCAGGCGGCCCTGGGCTTCGTCGAGGTCGCGTTTGAGGCGGCTCTGTTTGTCGATGACTTCGCGCAGCCGCTGCCCGGCATCGTCGAGCGCGCGCAGGTCGAGCGGGCCGGAGAATGCCTGGGAGATGGTCGACAATTGCCCGTGCAGCCAGTTGTTGTCGATGACCAGTTCGCGGATGTTGTTGACGATCAGGCGCAGGAGGTTGAGCAAGGCTTCGCGCACGGCATGCTGCTCTTCGCCGGCCCATTCCATGCGGTCGATGAGGTTGACGAGGCGGGCGGCGAAGCTTTCCATCGCGGCGGCGCTGTCCGCGCCGGACAGGGCGTCGGCGAGGGCGAGGGCTTCGCTGGCCAGGGATTCGTCGCCATCGGCCAGTGGCGCGATGCCTTCGGCCAGCAGGCGGACGAGCAAGGGGCGGAAAGGGCTGTCCGCGGGCGCGGCGTCGTCTCTGGCGGGCGCGGCCTCGCTTTGCGGGGCGCCGCCGCCATCGCCGAACGCGGGCGCGGGAGGGCGATCCAAGGCGGGCTGCGCGTCGTCGACGGTCTGGCTCCAGCTATTCACGAGGGCGCTCAATCGGTCGTGGAGGAGGTCGGCGCCGGGGTTGGCGGCCAGGATGCGGTTGAGCGCCTCGCGCTTGCGGGCCTGGGTCAGTCCGGCGTGGCGGCGCTCGAATTGCGCGGTCAGGTCGTGGATCAGCGCGCTCCATGGCCGGTCGCCGCCGGCCTGCGCGCCACAGAGGTCGACGATGGCCTGGCGCAGCGCGGGCCATTCGCCGCTGGCGATGGCGGCCTCGAAAGCTTGCGCGTTGCGCTGGCTGGCGGGGGTGGCGCGCGGCAGGGCGCTGGCGATGCCCTTGAGCGCGCGGGCGGGAAAAGGCTCGTCGTCGGCCGAGCCGCGGATCTGGAAATACAGGTCGCGGTAGTTGTCCGGCGTGGGCGGCACTTTGCGCAAAGCGAGCTGGCGCAAGGTTTCGCGCGCGATCCCGGAAGGCGAGTCGATGGCGTTCCCTCCGCCCGCCTGTCCGGATTCTCCGGTGGAGTGGGGGGCTTGAAGCGATGTTTTGAGCCTGGGATGCGTCATCGTGAAACCGGTTCCAGTTTGGCATCCCGCGCGGCAGGAAGCAGATTCGATCCCCGCCCTGTGATGGCGGACGGATCTTCCGGGGGCGGAAAGTCCGGCGTCATGGGCCGGGTTTGAGCGGCGCGGCCTGGCCTTGGCGTCCGGGGAGGCCGGGAGGCGGAAGCTGCTGGCTGAATTCGAGCGGTACCCATTGGTATTTCCCGTCCGCCTCGGCGCGGATGTGGCCGATGCCCGGGAAAGGCAAGTGCGCCCCCGCGACCAGCAGCCGCTTGCCGGCGGTGTCGGCCAGCGTTTCCTTGCGGGTGGCGACGGCCTGTCGCGGGTCGTGGTCGAAGTCGAGGGAGACTTCGGGGCGGGCGAATTGTATGGCCTGGCTATGCACGATGTCCCCCCAGATGTAGAGGCGCTGGGCGCGCGAAGTGAAAAGATAGCCGGTGTGTCCCGGGGTATGTCCGGGCGTGGCGACGGTGAGCAGTCCGGGCAGGATGGGTTCCGGCGGCACGAAAGTCTTGAATTTTTTGGCGGAGATATACGGCGCGAGCGCCGCGCGCGCAACCTCGGTCGCGCCGGAACCGCCGCCCGCGTTGTCCTGGCCCAGCCAGTGCGCGGCTTCGTCTTTCGCCGCCCAGACCGTGGCGTTGGGGAAGGCCATCTTGCCTTGTTCGTCGGCGAGGCCGCAGACATGGTCGCCATGCATGTGGGTGATGAGGATCGTGGTGACGGCTTCGGGCCGGTGGCCGGCGGCGCGGATGTTGTGGCGCAACTTGCCGAGCGTTGGACCGAAACAGTTGGCCGCGCCCGCATCGACAAGCACCAGGTTCTTGTCCATCTCCACCAGATAGGCGTTGACGGAAGTATTCAGGGGCGCTGCCGCGGGCAGGAAAGCGCGGGCGAGCGAAGCCTCGATATCGGCGGCGCCCAGGCCGTGCAGGATTTTCTGCGGAATCCGGGTGTGGCCGTCGTAGAGCGCCGTGACGGTGAAGTCGCCGAGAGTGAGGCGGTAATAGCCCGGAGAAGCGCTCTGCACGGCGGTTTCGGATGATTCGGATGGTCCGGGCGGCGCGGCATGGACGGCGGTTGCGAGGACGAGTCCCAGAAGCGGGACTCCCAGGGCGAACATACGGTATGCATGGCGGCGGGGGGCGAAGTGCATGGCGAGATTCTCGGCGTGGAAAGTGGGGTATCGAGGACGGCGCGCGCGGATGTTTGTTTCGATCCACGCCCGTAATAGATGGGCAAGTGCCCGATGGTACGGGAAGAATGCCCGCATGCCGGCGCGTCATGTTTCACGCTCGCGGGAAAGGGGGCGCCCGCAATGAGAGAAAAAGGCTGCGCCTGCTTGCGGAGGGACGAAACCCGCGCGGCCCTGCGGGAATATTCATTTATTCACGGGTTTGTCCGTATCCGCCGCGACCGCGGGGGCGTCCGCCGCAGGCTTGTCCGCCGCGGGTTTATCCGCCGCAGGTTTGTCCGCCGTCGCTTTGTCCGCCGCGCCGGCGATCGCCGCCAGTGTTTCTTCGATGCCGGCGGCGTCGCGGTAGCCGCCGACGCGGGAGCCGTCGGCGAAGAACAGGGTGGGCGTGCCGGTGACGCGCAGTTTCCGGCCAAGGAGCATGTTGCGTTCGATGGCGGCGATGTCGCATTCGGCGGCTTTCGGGGTCTTGTCCCTGACGATCCAGTCCAGCCACGCGGCGGCCTTGTCCTTGGCGCACCAGATGTCGCGGGACTTGGCGGCGGAATCTTCGGAGAGGATGGGATAAAGGAAGGTGTAGATGGTGATGTCCTTGACTTTCTGCAATTCCCGCCCCAGGACCTTGCAGTAGCCGCAATTGGGGTCTTCAAAAGTCACGACCACCCGCTTGCCGTTGCCGTTGGTGAGTTTGACCGCCTGTTCCAGCGGCAGGGCCTTGAAGTCGATGGTTGCGAGTTTTTCGAGGCGGGCGCGGGTGATGTCCCGCCGCGTCTTGGTGTCGATGATCCTGCCGTCGATGATGAAACTCACCGCGTCGTCGGTGTAGATCAGTTCGCCGCTGTTGAGCACGACTTCGTACAGCCCGCCGTGCGGGAGGCGGCTGACCGACTCGACCGCCGGCGCGTTGATGTATTTTTCCACCTCGCGGCGCACGCTGGCTTCATCGGCGGATGCAGCGCCGCTGGCCAGCGCCAGCAAGAGGGAAACGGCACGGAACGGAAGGCGGGAGGCGATGGGCATTGTGTTCTCCGGGTTTGTATGCATGTGGATTCGTGCTTCGATCATTGCGGCGCGCCGGGCGCGCATCAGATATCAGATATTTCCGCTCGCCGCGTAACGGGCGAGCGCCTTGGCGAGCGGCGGCAGGCGCGCGGTGAAATTCAGCCCCGCGTTGCGCAACTTCGCCGCCAATGGATTGCGGCAGGCGAACAGGCGGGCAAGGCCATCGGTCGTATATTGCAGCATGAACGGTTCTTCGGCCCGCGCCCGCGCGTAACGCCGCAGAAAGCCGTATTCGCCGATGTCCTGCCACGCCCCGGCTCCGGCCAGAAGTTCGGCCAGCGCGCGAGCGTCCTGGAAACCGAGGTTGATGCCGTGGCCGGACAAGGGATGGATGGCATGCGCCGCGTCGCCGGCGAGAGCGATTCGCGGCGCCACGATACTGTCTACCCGCATGAAGCGCAAGGCAAAGGCGGCGCGCGGAGTCTCGAGAGCGAAATCGCCCAGCAAGCCCTCGCCCGCGCTCGCCGCGCAACGGCAAAAATCATCATCGGCAAGGGCCATGAGCGCGGCGGCGGTTTCGTCGGCCGCCGACCAGACCAGTGAAATGCGTTCTCCGGGCAATGGCAGCCATGCCAGCACGCCATCTTCGCGGAACCATTGATGCGCGGTTTGCCCATGCGGGCGCGAAGTGCGGAAATTGGCGACGATCGCCCGCTGACCGTAGGCGCGGACGCGCGCGGGGATGGCGGCGGACTGGCGCACCCAGGAATCGCGCCCGTCCGCGCCGACGACGAGTGATGCCGACAGGGTTGGCCCGTTTTCCAGCGCGACCTCCATCGCCTCGCCGCTGCGCGCGAGTTTCGCCGGCGAGGCGGGCGCGAATACGGTGACATTGTGCTGGCGGATGAGGCTTTCCCACAATTCGCACAGCAGTAAATCCGCTTCGCCGATCCAGGCCAGCTCGGAGAATCCGCCGTCCGGCGCCGCGAAATCGAGCCGTCCGCCCGCGTCGCCATGGATTTGCATGCGCTCGACCGCGCACAGGCGCGCGTGATCGAGCCGATCCCAGATGCCCAGCGTTTGCAGGAAGCGGGCGCTGGCCGGAGTATAAGCGTAGATGCGCGCATCCCACCCCGGCGCCTTGACCGGCCCCCTGGCGGGAATGGCGCTATCGACCAGCGCCACCGACAACCGGCTCGCGCGCAGGGCCACCGCCAGCGCCGCCCCGGTCAACCCCCCGCCCACGATAATCAGATCGAATTTCATCAAAGGATTGCTCCGGGAATCAGTGATAACGCGCCTCGATCAGGTCGATCTGGCGCACCAGCCGGCGCGACATCTCGTCCGAAATACGCTTGCCGCGCGCCAGGCGGAAAATGCTTTCGCGCTCGGCCCGCAAAGCCGCCAGCCGCAGAGCGATTTCAGCGCGGTCGGCGGCGCGCAGGTAGGCGCCGCCGGTTTCGGCGCGCTCTTCGTCCGCGCCAAGCCGGTATTTGTAATCCGCCATCACCCGCACCGCCGCCTGAGTATAAAGATCGGCTTCGGCGGCATTATCCGCCGCCAGCGCATGGCTGGCTTCTTCGATCGCCTTGATGGCTTCGGCGGCGGCGGCGCGCAGCGCTTCCTTTTCCTCGTGCTCTTCGGCGGATTCCGCCGGCATGGTGACGTCCAGCCCCCGCAACAGCCGGGGCAGGAGCGCGCTGGAGGCGATCAGCGAAATCAGGATGACCATCGCCGCGAGGAAAATCGCCACGTCCCGCGCCGGAAAAGGCTGGCCGTCGGGCAACAGCAACGGCAAGGAAAGAACGCCCGCCAGCGTGATCGCGCCTCGCACGCCGGACAGCGACATCACCCGCACGATGCGCGAATCGGGCGCGCTCATCTCGCGTCCATTGCGCCGGGCATTGAAAAAAACCAGATGCAGCGACACCCACACCCAGGCATAACGCAGCGCGGCGAGGATGACGGCGATCGCCAGCGCATAAACCACCAGCCACAGGCTCGATTGCTGCCCGACTTCCTGCACCGAGATCGCGGCGCGGCTGAAAATGGCCGGCAATTGTTCGCCCAGCAGCACGAACATGAGGCCATTGAGAGCGAAGCGCGCCATATCCCAGACCGCGGCGCGCTGTACCCGCGTCGTCGCCAGCGCCCGGCCGCTCAACTCCACATAACTCATCGTGACCCCCGCCGCCACCGCGGCCAGGATACCGGAAGCATGGAGCCGCTCGGCCAGCAGGTAAGCGCCGAAAGGGATGAGCAAGTTCACCAGAATGGCGGAGCCGCTCTCTTCGCCCCAGTGGCGCGACAGCCAGCGCTGCGCGTGGCTGATGGCGAGGGTTGCCGCGATGCCGATCGCCAGCCCGCCCAGCGCCAGCCACAGGAAAGTGAGCGAGGCTTCCTGCAACGAAAAACTGCCGGTCATCGCCGCCAGCACCGCGAAGCGGAAGCACACCAGACCGGAAGCATCGTTGAGCAGCGATTCGCCTTCGAGGATGTGCATCAGCCGTTTCGGCATCGGCCCGCGCGAAACAATGGACGACACCGCCACCGGATCGGTGGGCGAGACGACCGCCGCCAACGCGAAAGCCACCGCCAGCGGCATCGACGGAATCATCCAGTGAATGAGATAACCCGCGCCGACCACGGTAAACAACACCAGCCCGAGGGCAAGCTCCACGATCACCAATTTGTCGCGGAAAAGACCGGCCTTGGGAATGCGCCAACCGTCGAGGAAAAGGAGCGGCGGCAGGAAAAGGAGGAAAAAGATTTCCGGCTCCAGCCGCACCGCGCTTCCCGAAAACTTGGCCACCAACGCCCCGAGCGCGATCTGCACGAGCGGAATGGGCAGCGAAACCGGCAACGCCCGCACCAGATAACCACTGACGACCACCGCCAGCAGCATGGCCAACACAACCTCGATCGAATGCATCCCCCGCTCCAGAAACCCCTTCCGCCGCACACAAGAGGAGAGAGTCTAACGGTTCGGACGGTTTTGCGGAAATGCCGGATTCACGCCCCGTCCCCGAGGAGAGATGGATTCTCCTCCACTGCTTGGCGGGGGAGGGTAGCCGCAAGGCCGGGAGAGGGCTTTGTTCTATGCGGCGTGAAGCGCCGCTATTTTGAATTTTTTTCTTTCGCTTCCCGCAAAGTCTCCAGTATCCACAAACTCGCCCGCCCGTCCGCCTTGCGCCCCAGTGTTTCCTGCTCTTGCGCGATGGCCCGGCGGCTCTTGGCGCCGATCATGCCGTCGGCCTCGCCGATGTCGTGGCCGCGCGCGATGAGCAGGCGTTGGAGCTCGCGCCGCCCGGCGCGCGAGAGGCCAGGGTCGTCGGTCGGCCATGGGGTGTGGAATGCGCCGCCGCCGCGCAGGCGGTCGGAAAGGTGGGCGATGGCGAGCGCGTAGCTTTCGGCGGCGTTGTAGCCGTAGATGACGTCGAAATTCTTGCTGGTGAGGAAGGCCGGGCCTTTCGCCCCGGCGGGCAGTACCAGGGCGCGATCCGGGCCGCCATTGGGGAGCGGGCCGCCATCGGCGAGTTTCACGCCGCGCGCGGCCCAGGTGGACATGGGGCGTTTGTTGCGGCGGCCTGCGAGCGAGGTGTCGAAGCCGGCGGGCAGCCTGACCTCGAAACCCCAGGTCTCGCCGCTTTTCCAGCCGCCCCGGCGCAGGAAATTGGCGGTGGAAGCCAGCGCATCGGCGGCATTGTCGACGAGATCGCGGCGTCCGTCGCCATCGAAGTCGACCGCGAGCCGCAGGAAGGTGGAGGGCATGAATTGTGTCTGGCCGAAGGCGCCGGCCCATGAGCCGGTAAGGCGCTCGGGCGGAATGTGGCCCTCGTCGATGATTTTCAGGAGATCGAGGAACTCGCCGCGAAAATAGTCCTGCCGCCGCCCCATGCAGGCAAGCGTGCCCAGCGAGACGAGGAGCGGGCGCTTGCCGAGGCTGCGTCCGTAATTGCTTTCCACCCCCCAGACCGCAACCACCGTCGCCGGATCGACGCCGTAGCGTTCTTCGACTTTTTGCAGAACGTCCCGCCAGCGTCCGAGCATGGCGCGGCCATCGTCCACCCTTTCATCGTCGACGAGCGCCGCGAGGTAATCCCAGACCGGCGTCGTGAATTCAGGCTGTGTATCGAGCAGTTCGAGCACCGACAAATCGGGCCGGAGCCGGGCGGTATGCGTATCGAAAGTGGCCGGGGCAATGCCGCGTTGCAGGGCCTGGGTACGCAGGCGGGCGAGGCAGGCGGGGAATTCGTCGGCTGAAACCGGCGGCGCGGTCAGCATCAGCCCCAGCCCCAGCGCGGCGGAGAAAACGCGGCGGTATTTTCGGAAGGCGGTTTTTTTCATGCGCGCATTTTAGCCGCCAACATCAAGAACCGTGGCGAACCGCCGGGCCAGGGACGGCGCACATTTTGTTTCCGCCCCCGGCGAGCAAAAAACAGTGCGCTGGCGAAGAGGCCAGCGCACTGTTTTTCTACCCTCCCTCACATCTATTATTTTCAAGCGGAAACGCGCACCGTCGAAGGTTCGGCCTGCCCGGCGGGCAAGGCGGCGTTTTCGGCATAGCGCCGCGCCGCGGCGTCTTGCTGTCCCGCCACCGCTGCGGTATCGCCGCTTCCCGCACGCTCGGGGCGCACGGCTTCGTCACGGAGAGCGGGGTCAGGCGCGCGCACTGCCGCCGCGGCGATTTCATTGACAGGCGCCGCCGGCGCGGAGACGTCGGCGCGCACCGCGTTGCGGGCGGCTTCGCTGATATTGACCAGGGCCGAAGCTGCGGGCGCTTGCCGTTCGGGAGCGGGCGTTTGCGCTTCTTCCCGGGCGCGCGCGGCGATGAGCGCTTCGCCGCCGCGAGCGGCTTGCAGATTTTCGGCGCCGGTGGAAAGGGGTCGCAACGAGATGTCCATGGCCGTCTCCTCTGGGGGTGCATCCGTGCTCGCGCGCTGCCTGCGAGCAATCAGAGTGTAGACCGTTGGCACCACGAACAGCGTGAAGAAAGTACCGAGCAGCAGTCCTCCGACGATCACCCAGCCGATTTGCTGGCGGCTCTCCGCTCCCGCGCCGGTGGCGAGGGCGAGCGGAATCGCGCCCAGCACCATCGCGCCGGTGGTCATCAGGATCGGGCGCAGCCGCAGCACGGCGGCCTCGATCACCGCCGCGAACACGTCCTCGCCGGCGGCGCGCAACTGGTTGGCGAATTCGACGATGAGAATGCCATGCTTGGTAATGAGGCCGATCAGGGTGACGAGGCCGATCTGGCTATAGACATTGAGCGTGCCGCCGGTGAGCCAGAGTGCGCCGAGCGCGCCGGCCATCGACAGCGGCACGGTCAGCATGATGATGAAGGGGTCGAGGAAGCTCTCGAACTGCGCCGACAGCACCAGGTAGATGAAGGCGAGCGCGAGCACGAAAGTGAGCGCGAGACTCGCCGAACTGGTGCGGAATTCGCGCGACATGCCGTCGTAGTCGGTGGAGTAGCCCGAGGGCAGGACGCGGCCCGCGGTGGCGTCGAGCCAGGCGAGCGCCTCGCCCAGGGCGAAGCCGGGGGCGAGGTTGGCGGTAATCATCACGGAGCGGCGCTGGCCGAAGTGGTTGAGTTCGCGCGGACTGACCATTTCGCGGATGCCGACGAGGTTGGAGAGCGCCACCATCTGGCCGCCCTTGCCGCGCACGAAGATGTCGTGGATATCGCGCGGATCGGCGCGATCGCCAGCGTCGACCTGCACGATGACGTCGTACTGTTCCGCGTCTTTCTTGTAGCGCGTGACCTGTCTGCCGCCCAGCATGGTTTCGAGCGTGTGGCCGATGACGTCGATCGACACTCCGACATCGGCGGCCTTGTCGCGGTCGACCGACACCGCCAGTTCCGGCTTGGTGAGCTTGAGATCGGTGTCGGGCGACACAAAGCCCGGATGCGCGCGCATGGCATCGAGCATGGTTTCCGTGACGCGGGCCAGTTCGTCCCAGGAGCCGGAAGATGTAATGACGAAACTCACTGGCCGTGTGCGCGGACTTTGCCCAAAAGCCGGGGGCAGGATCGGGAAAGCGTTGATGCCGGCGATCGCGCGCAGGCGGGGTTGCATTTCCGCCGCGATTTCGGCGGTGCTGCGCTCGCGCCGCGCCCAGTCGACGAAACTGATGAAGCTTCTGCCCTGCGAAACGGTGGGTGTACCGGCCATGACCTGATAGCTGTCGGCGTCGGTGGTGGCGGCGAAAATATCGCTGATTTTCTCCGCATAGCGCGTCATGTAGTCGATGGTGGCGCCTTCCGGGCCGCTGAATTGCACCATGATCCGGCCCCTGTCCTCGACGGGCGACAGTTCGGACTTGAGTTGCCCGAGCAAGAGCGCGGCCAGCCCGGCAATCGCCGCGAAAGCCAGCAGCACGGCCCAGCGCATGCCGAGCGCCCTGGTCAGCGCGCCGCGATAGCCCGCGACCAGCCAGACGAGGAAAGTTTCGATGGCGTTATAGAGCGCGCCGTGCTTGCGCTCGTGGCGCAGCAGGCGCGAGCACATCATCGGCGACAGGGTGAGCGCCACGAAACCGGAAACGAGCACCGCGCCCGAGAGCGTGAGCGCGAATTCGATGAACAGCTTGCCGGTGCGTCCGGTCATGAACGCCACCGGCGCATAGACCGCCGCCAGCGTGATGGTCATCGCCACCACCGCGAAGCCGATTTCCTTCGCGCCGCGGAAAGCCGCTTCGATCGGAGGCATGCCGTCCTCGATGTGGCGGAAAATGTTCTCCAGCACGACGATGGCGTCATCGACCACCAAGCCGATCGCCAGCACCAGCGCGAGCAGGGTCAGGGTGTTGACCGAGAACCCGAACGCGAACATCAGCGTAAACGCCCCCACCAGCGACACCGGAATCGTCACCAGCGGCACCAGCATCGCCCGCCAGTTGCGCAGGAAGAACAGGCAGACCGCCGCCACCAGCAGCACCGCCTCCCACACGGTGGAAAACACCGCGGCGATGGAACGCTCGATGAACACCGTGGAATCGTTGGTGACGGACATCTTCATGCCTTCGGGCAATTCCGCCTCCAGTTCGGGCAGCATCTTGACCAGCGCGCGCTTGAGATCGAGCGGATTGGCGGTGGATTGCTTGATGAGACCGAGCGAAATCGCGGGCCGTCCCATGAAACGCACCGCGCTGCGCAGGTTGGCGGCGGCAATCTCCACCCGCCCGACATCGCGGATGCGCACGGGATAGCCGTCGGGCGTGGCGGCCTGGCGCACGACCACCGCGCCGAACTGCGCCGGATCGGCCAGATCGGTGTGGGCCACGACCTCGAATTCGCGCTCGCGGCTCTCGATCCGTCCCGCCGGCAGTTCGACGTTCTGGCGCGCGATGGCATCTTCGACATCCTGCGGCGTGAGACCGAACGCCGCGAGGCGGGCGCAATCGAGCCAGATACGCATCGCATAGCGCCGTTCGCCGTATATCCGCGCATCCGCCGCGCCCGGCAGGGTTTGCAGGCGCGGCTTGATGATGCGGTTGGCGATGTCGCTCATCTCCATCTGGTTGTAGCGGTCGGACGAAAAGGCCAGCCAGATGATCGGGTTGGCATCGGCCTCGACCTTGGCGATGACCGGCTCGTCGATGTCGTCCGGCAAGCGCCGGCGCACTCTCGAGACGCGGTCGCGCACATCGGCGGCGGCGCTGTCGGCATCGCGCTCGATGCGGAAACGCACCATGATCTGGCTGCGCTCGGAGCGGCTGATCGAAGAGAGCACATCCACGCCTTCGATCCCGGCAATCGAATCTTCCAGCGGCTTGGTGACCCGCGATTCGACGATCTCGGCGCTGGCCCCGGTATAAACGGTATCGACCGTGACGACAGGCTCGTCGATGTTGGGATATTCGCGCACCGTCAGCCGCGAATACGACATCAGCCCGATCAACAACACCATCAGCGACAACACGGTGGCGAACACAGGCCGTTTGATGCAGAGCGCGGAAATCATCATGGCGGCGGGCCTTTCAGTCGAATGCCGCGACGGGCTGCGCCACCGTCACCGGCGCGCCATCGCGCAATTTGAGCTGGCCGGCGACCACGACCCGGTCGCCGGGGGAAAGTCCCTCGACGATCTCGACCTCCGCCGCCCGGCGCATGCCGGTCCTGACCTCGACCCGGCGCGCCCGTCCCTCCTCGACCCGATATACGAACTGTGTCTGGCCGGGCGCCGGAACCAGCGCCGCTTCCGGCGCCATCAACACCCCGTCGCGCTCCTCGACGATCAGGCGCACGCGCGCGAACACCCCCGGACGCAAGCGCCCCTCGTCATTGGCGAGGCGGGCGCGCAACAACACCGCGCGGCCCTCGGCGTCGACCTGCGGGTCGATGGCGTCGACCCGCCCCGGAAAAGTCTCGCCCGGCGCCACATCGCTGCTGATCTCCAGCATCTGTCCCGGACGCAGGCGGCCAAGGAAAATCTCGGGCAGGCGGAAATCGAGCTTGAGAGTATCAATATCCTCGATATTGACCAGCACATCGCTATCCCTGACGTAATCGCCGACGCTCACCTTGCGGATACCGACGATGCCATCGAACGGCGCGCGGATGCGGGTACGCTCCAGCCGCGCCCGGGCGAGCGCCACGGAAGCGCGCGCCACTTCGAGCCGCGAGGCCGCCTCGTCGCGGGCGCTGCTGCTCACGAACTTGCGCGCGAAAAGATCCTCGATGCGGCGGGCGTTGGATTGGGCCAGCGCCAGTTCGGCATTGGCCTGCTGCAACTCGGCCAACTGCACGGCGGCATCGAGCTCGATCAATACCGCCCCCCGGCGCACCGCGCTGCCATCGCGGAAATGAATCGCCGCCACCCGCCCGGACATTTCCGGATGCAGCACGACCGATTCGTTGGAGACGAGCGTCCCGACCGCCGCCACATCATCCTCGACCCGCCGCGCCGACAACTGGGCAAGCTCCACCAATACCGGCTGCTCCGCCGCGCCGCCGCCAGCTTCCGCAGCTTGGACGGAGGATGCGAACGACGCTCCATTGGTGCGCCACGCATAAGCGCCCAGCCCGGCCAGGCCAGCCGCACACAGCGCCACAATCAGCGGACGACGAAAAAACATCGAACAATCCCCTCACCGGAAAACCAAAGACAAATAGATAAGAATAGATAAAAACCTAGCATTGCCCGCATTGGCAAACGCCCGCAACTCCGCATGAAGATAATGGATTTCCGTCTACATGAGAATAACGGAAATGTAGGTAAAATGTAGCCGACACAAGTCGTGCGGACAGACCCCGAAGCGCCGCCGATTTTTGTGACGGCGCCCTCTCGCCCAAAGGATTCTCTTCGCCCTCCGAAGGGGAAGGGAATTCTTTGGAGGAATTCGTCACCGCGAAAGCTCCCCGCCTCGCCATTGCGAAAACCGGCCTCCTCGCAATGACGAGTTCTTCCGGTGGACTCCCCTCCCCCGCTTGGCGGGCGAGAGGGTGCCCGAAGGGCGGGAGAGCAACTGTCTTCCGAGTCAAGAGCAATGAAGCGCTTCATCCCAGGCTTTTCCGGTTCGGACCATGGCATTGAGGATGGTCAAAAGTTTGCGCATACACGCGACGATGGCGAC
>JAIRLA010000031.1 GCA_031259795.1 Azoarcus sp. | reverse complement strand
GCGGCGGCGGCGGCGTCCAGAAGCCGGAGTACCGGCAAGCACATCGCCATTTACGGCAAGGGCGGGATCGGCAAGTCCACGACGACCTCCAATATCAGCGCGGCGCTGGCCGAGGCGGGTTACAAGGTCATACAGATCGGCTGCGACCCGAAAAGCGATTCCACCAATACCCTGCGCGGCAATCACTACCTGCCCACCGTCCTGGATAGTGTGCGCGGCGGCAACAAGGTGCATCTTGCCGATATTTCCGCCACCGGCTTCAAGGGCGTCCTGTGCATCGAGTCCGGCGGCCCGACGCCCGGCGTCGGCTGCGCCGGACGGGGCATCAACGCGGCGGTGACGCTGTTGCGGGAGCTGAAGCTTTTCGAGGAATTCAAACCGGATTACGTCCTCTACGACGTACTCGGCGACGTGGTTTGCGGCGGCTTCGCCGTGCCGATCCGCGATGGCATCACCGACCGGGCCTATGTGGTGACTTCGTCGGATTTCATGGCCATCTACGCCGCCAACAATCTTTTCAAGGCGGTAAACAAATACGCGCCGGCGGGCGGGGCCAGGCTGGGCGGCATCATCGGCAACGGGCTTTCCGCCGGTTACTCCAATGCCATCATCGACGATTTCGCCGCCCGCACCGGCGTCTCCGTGGCGGGTTATGTGCCGCGCTCGCTGGCGGTGTCGCAGAGCGAGCTTTACGGCAAGACCGTGATCGAGGCCAATCCGGGCAGTGAACACGCCGGCATCTACCGCGAACTGGCCAGACACATCGCCGGGAACGACCAACTCGTGATCCCGCAACCGCTCGGAGTCGGCGATCTGCGCGCCTGGGCGCGCGACTGGGGCGACCGGGTATTCAATCTGGAAAACGGCGCGGAAAGGGCCGCGGCGTAATGGCGTTTCAATTTCATGAAGAAAAAAGCGCGCCGACCCGCGAAAAGCGCAGCGGCGCGATCAGCCATTACCATGGCACGTTGTCATCATTGATCAGCGATGCCGCCGGAGAGGAAATCCCGCAGCGCGTGCGCACTTTCACCCAGGCGGCCCGCGACGACATTCTTTCGGCTTTCGCCGTGCTGCGCGGCATCCGCGATACGGCCATCGTGGTCCACGGCGCGGCCGGCTGCGCGGCGGCCTCCATCGCCCTCGCCGAGGCGCACGGCGCGCGCTGGTATTCGGTCAACCTGAGCGAACGCGATTCCATCCTCGGCGGCGAAACGCCCCTGCGCGAAACGATCCGGCGCGCCATCGGCGAAGGCGCGGCGGCGGTTTTCATCGTCGGCACGCCGGTGGTGGCGATCAACAACGACGACGTCAGCGCCGTGTCGCGGGAATTGTCGGATGAAACATCCGTCCCGATCCTGCATGTGAACACGGACGGCTTCCGCTCGAAATCGCCGCTGACCGGCTGCGACATCGCCTTTCATGCCTTGCTGCGGCTGGTGGAAGAACCCGGCGGCGGCGAGGAATGCGGCGAGGCGCGCGGCGATTTCCTCAATCTGCTGGCGGTCAATGAGAACGCGCGCAACCTCGCCGCCGTCGCCGCGATGCTCGAAGCGCTTGGCGTCGCGTGGAATTTCCTGCCGCGATTTTCCTCGCCGGCGCACATCCGCAAGGCCGGGCGGGCGCGCGCCACAATGTCGCTCAACCGCGATGAAAGCGAATATTTCGGGCTTGGCCTGGAAGCGGCCTTCGGCGTGCCATATCCGCAATTGCCCGCGCCCATCGGACTGGAGTCGACGCGCCGCTTCATCGCCGGAGTCGGCGGGATTTTCGCCGCCACGGACGCGGCGAATGTCTATGCGCGCCAACAGGAAGACGCCTTGCGGGACGTACTCGCCGCCCGGCCCCTGGCGGGCAAGCGCGTGTTCCTGCAAGTCGATACGGCGCAGGCCGAAGGCTTCAGCGCCCTGGTGCGCGATCTGGGCGGCGAAGTGGCGGGGGTGGCTCTGGGCAGCGTGGATTTGAACAACCGCGCCCATCTCGCCCGCCTGGAGGCGGCGGGCGAAATTCCCGCCCTGGTGGCGGCGGGGCAGCCGTTCGAGGTCGCCAACGCGCTCGCCAGAACAGGGGCCGATTACTACGTCGGCCCGGAGCAAGTCGCATTCGCCGCCCGCTTCGGGGCAAGGCCGGTTTCGCTGCACGACGCGCTCTATTACGGATTCGAGGGCATTCGCGCCTTTGCCGGAGCGTTGAGCGGAGCGGCGCCCGGTTTTCACGAGCGGGCGCGGGAGACGTACCGCGAAAATTGGCTGAAAAAAAACGGCGCCTGGCACGTCAAGCGGGAAGTGCGCTGAAATGGGCAACATCAGGAATCCGCGCGCGGGCTGCGCGCTGCACGGCGCGCTGGCGACGCTGGAAGCCATCGAGGGCGTCGTCCCCATCGTGCAGGCCAATGCGGGCTGCGCCATGCAGCATGCGCTGGCGTACCGGGACAGGGGCGGCTACATCACCGCCCAGACCGTGCCATCGGCCAACATCACCGACAAGCAAGTGATCTTCGGCGGCGGCTCGCGCCTGCGCGAACAGATCAAGAACACTGTCAAAGTGATGGACGGCCATCTCTACGTAGCGGTGGGCAGTTGCGAGTGCGCCATGGTGGGAGACGATCTCGCCGGTATGGCGCGCGAAGCCGCCGAGCAAGGCTTGCGGGTCATCGGCAGCGACATCGCCGGTTTCCATGGCGACATCCATCGCGGCTACGAACGCGTTTTCCTCGACCTGATCGACGCTTTGCCGGAACTGGAAACGGAACGCGCGCCACGGGAGAAAGGCGGAGAGAAAGGCGATGAGCGCCCGCTGGTGAATCTGTTCGGCCTTTTCCCCGGCGGCGATCCTTACTACAAAGGCGATCTGGAAGAATTGCGCCGCATCCTCGAAGCCATTGGTTTGCGGGTCAACAACTTTTTCGGCCCGGGCGGACATGCCGCCCTGCGCACATTGCCGGACGCCAGTCTCAATCTGGTCTTTTCCCGTTGGGGAGAAACGATTGCCGCCCGGCTGGAAGAAAAATACGGCGCCCCGCAATTGATCTTCGATGCCGCGCCGCTGGGCATCGAAGAAGTCAGCTTGTTCGCGCAAGCGCTGGTGGAGCGGCTCGATCTGGACGCCGCGGGCGCGGAGCGTTTCCTGGAACGGGAAAAAGCGCTGGCGGAATACTTCCTGCTCGGGGCCGCGAATCGCTATTTCGATGAAGGCGCGGGCAAGCGCGCCGCCATCGTCGGCGATGCCGAGACCGTACTCAGGATCGGCGGCTTTCTTTCCCGCTTCGCCGCCGTCGACATCCGCACGGCGATCTACACCGACCGCGGCGAAGAAGATGAGATCCCGGCGGATTTCGGCGGCGCGGCCCACGCGACGAGCGATAGCGGCGAAATCGCCGATCTCCTGCGCGACGGCGGCGGCGCGGATTTGATCTTCGCCAGCTCGCTCGAAACAGAAATCGCGCAGGAACTGGGCGCGCCGCTCCTCACCATCTCGCACCCGGTGCACGACCGGATGATCGGCGACCGGACATATGCCGGCCTGCGGGGCGCGGTGGCGCTGGGCGCGGACTACCTGACGCTGGCGCGGCAAGGGCGGCGAGCGGCGACGGAAAAGCTGGCGCGCAAACTCGCAGCGGTGGGATGAACAGCGGCGCTTCGCGCCGGATGGAACGAACTGGATTGCCACGTCGATTCGCTCCTCGCAATGACGAGGGGGGCGGCTTTCGTGATGACGAGGTCTTGCGATGGACTCCCCTCCCCCGCTTGCGGGGGAGGGTGGCCCGTCAGGGCCGGGAGAGGGCTTCGTTCCATCCGGCGCGCAGCGCCGCTGGATAAAAAGGGGGAGGAAGAACGGAACGCTTGTCTACGCCCCGCCGCAAAGAAAACAGCGTCG
>JAIRLA010000129.1 GCA_031259795.1 Azoarcus sp. | reverse complement strand
TTTCCGTTTCCGGCGCCGGCGCGGCCATGGAATGAAACACGGTTGCTCTTGACTTCGCTCATGCCAATCTCGCTACGGCCATTGCGGCGACCGCCGCGTTTCGCATCGCCGGCGCGGAGATGGAGATCACTGCTCCATTCATGAAAACGCTCCGTTCAGGCGGCCTTCAGTTCGGTATAGATATGCCGCTCCCACGGCAGCAAATCCCCGTCGGCGTTGAAAAGATAATCAAAAATCGTCTCTTCGCCATTGGTGCAGCGGTAAAAGTCCTCGTGGTCGAAACCATTCTTGCGTAGCAGCGCATAAGTCTTCAGTACCAGATCGTGATACCACTCGGACGTTGGCGCGCGATGGCCTTCCAGTGCGGAGCCTGGATTCGGATTCCATTGCAGCGGAATGGCGACGACGCCCGATTCGATCAGGAATTGAATGCCTTCCAGCGTCGACGCTTTTGGTTCGATGCCGGAGACGAAATAGGAGCGCACATAGCCTTTGCCGAAGACTTCCACTTCATGCAGCAGGGTATTGACCCAGTTCTTGTGGCCGCCACAGATCGCATCCTTGCCGGGGCAGATGGACTTGAAGATATTGGCGTCCCAGATTTCCATATTGGTGGCGATGCATTCGTAACCCGCCTCTTTGTACTTGTCGATGACTTCCAGATCGAGCGGCGCGCCGATGCAGGCGGTGCCGTTGAAATTATCCCGTCCGGTGAGTTCCTGTATGGTTTCGGCCACGTCGATGTAATAATCCACCTCGCGCCGCTCGGGAATGAAACCGCCCGTCACCGTGAGGCGGCGATAGCCCTCCTCATAAGCGGCCCTGACGGTCTCCGCGATCTGGCGCGGCGTCTTGATGCCCAGACCTTCGAGATCGGCAAAAGCGGCCTTGGTGGCGTTGATGTTGCAGAACAGGCAATCCAGCCCTTTTTCCTGCAAGGAACACTCGTTGCTGTAAGTGATGGTGATCTTGCCGCGCCCTACGTACTGCGCGATCCGGGACATGGCGAGACCGTCGGAAGTCCGCCGGTCATACCACTTCGGCTTGCGCTGGAAATGCACCTCGAACAGGCGGTTCTCGCCATCATTGAGGAAATAGCGTCCATCCTCGCCGGTGATGGTGAAATGCGAGCGCGGATCATAAACGACGCCAAAACTGTAACCACTCGGATCGCGGAAAGACTGCGGCAACTTGGTCACCGTGTGCACGTTGTGGTTCATGTTGAAGCAGCCGTGTACCTGCTCCAGATATTCACCGTAATCCAGCGTCCGGAGAACGGCCTTGTCGATGGCGATGCCATCATTGAACAAGCGCTCCGACAAATCGATATTACTGAAAAGATTTTCCCGCGTCAGCGGCCTGGGGATAAAGCCATCGGAAACCGCATTCATCTTCGACTCCTCTCATGGAAAATGGCGACAGCCACAACCGGAAAAACGCCGGATGGCCCGGTTTGAGGGCGATATTCCAGCAAGCCGCGTGCCAGAGCGAATATTCACTTCAAAAACATGGGCTTCCCGCTTTCATGGCATTACGGTGCTGTTTGTGCAACAGATTCATTGTTGCGAAAGCAGCAGAATTGTTCGCCACGCAGCACTCCGACAGACAACGCGGCGGATCACCGTCTCCATCCTGTAACCAATCCCCTCGATTCCTTGCGGTGGAGATGGACGGATGTCCCGTTTCCTCTTCTATCCAGCGGCGCTGCGCGCCGGATGGAACAACTGGATTGCCGCGTCGATGCGCTCTTCGCAATGACGAGGGGGGGAGGGCTATCGTGGCGACGAGCGCTTTGCCGCGCCTTCGCCCCCTTTTTTATCCAGCGGCGCTACGCGCCGGATGGTTGGAAACCCTCTCCCGGCCTTCGGCCACCCTCCCCCGCAAGCGGGGGAGGGAAGTTCATCGGAAGAACTTGCCATTACGAAAACCGCCCCCCTCGTCATTGCGCAGGCCGCAGGCCCGTGGCAATCCAGACGGCCTCGCAAGTTGCCGGAGCGCTTCGGAAAGTGGAACCGCCGCATGGATTGCCGCGTCGATGCGCTCCTCGCAATGACGAGGGGGGAGGATTGTCGTGGCGACGAGCGCTTTGCCGCGCCTTCGCCCCCTTTTTTATCCAGCGGCGCTGCGCGCCGGATGGTTGGAAACCCTCTCCCGGCCTTCGGGCGCCCTCTCGCCCGCCTGTACACACTGCACTCTACGCAATGACGACGGGAAGAGGACTTTCTTGTTTCTGATCCCTGATCCCTATTTCCGCCGGGGCCGTCCGTACCAGTGGAAACGTTCGAGCGCCTTGGCCATTTCCGCTTCTGTCAACAGGGCTGGCGGTCCGATCTGGCGTGAGCGCCAGTATTGTTCGCAGAGCGTTTCGAGTTCGATGGCCTGCGCCAGGGTATGGTCGAGATCGCGGCCATAGACGAGCATGCCGTGGTTGGCGAGCAGACAGGCGTTGCGCCCGTCGAGCGCGGCGAGGGCGTTTTTCGATAGTTCTTCGGAGCCGAAGGTGGCATAGACCGCGCAACGCACGCTGTCGCCGCCGAAGCGCGCGATCATGTAATGGAAGGGCGGGATGTCGGTGCGCAGGCAGGCCAGCGCCGTGGCGAAGGGCGAGTGGGTGTGGATGATCGCGCCCGCTTCGGGGAAATTGGCGTAGATGTCGCGGTGGATGCGCCACTCGGACGAGGGCTCCAGCGCGTCGGCGTGCTGGCCGTCCATCGCCATCGTCACCATGTCGCTGGTTTTGCACTGTGCCGGCGGCAGGCCGCTGGGGGTGATGATAAAGCCGTTGCCGATGCGCGCGCTGACGTTGCCCGAGGTGCCGGCGTTGAGGCGGCATTCCACGGTGGCGCGGGCTGTGTCGATCAGCGCGGCGGCAAGCGCGGCGGTATCGTTATTCATCGTAAGACTGACTCCGGTTTGAAACTCCGCCTTTCCGGGCGGGGTGAAAGTTTGAAAGCCGGTCGGAGGCCGGGATCCTGATCGTAATGACTTGGGCGGAGAAGGCAAACCTTTTCCGGGTGACAGAGGCCATGGCTGCCTGCCGCTAATGAATCGCTGTCGCGGCGCCGCGCGGCAGTGCGCCCAGGCGTGCGGCGGTGACGGCGCCGTGTTCGGTGATGAAGCTGGAGACGAGCGCCGCCGGGGTGATGTCGAAGGCCGGATTGGCGGCGCGCGCGTTTTCCGGAGCGAGCCGCAACCGTCGCGGGCGGCCGCCGCTGTCCAGTCCGGCGATGGCGAGCACTTCTTCGGCGGCGCGTTCTTCGATGGGGATTGCTTCACCGTTGGCGGCGTCGGCATCGAAGCTCGATATCGGCGCGGCGACGTGGAAGGGGATCCCGCTGGCGCGCGCGGCGAGCGCCTTCAGGTAGGTGCCGACTTTGTTGACGGTGTCGCCATTGGCGGCGATGCGATCCGCGCCGACGATCACCACGTCGGCTTCGCCGCGCGCGAGCAGCCATCCGGCGGCGCTGTCGGCGATGAGGATGTGGTCGATCCCGGCGGCGGCGAGTTCCCAGGCGGTGAGCAGGCCCTGGTTGCGCGGGCGGGTCTCGGAGACGTAGACCTCGATGGCGATTCCGGCGGCATGGGCGGCATAGATGGGCGCGAGCGCCGTGCCCGCGCCCGCCGTGGCCAGCCGGCCCGCGTTGCAGTGGGTCATCACCCGCAGCGTCCGCCCGGCGCGGCGGGGCAGGGCGCGGAGCAGGGCGAGGCCGTGCGCGCCGATGGCCGCGCACGTCGCGGCGTCTTCGTCGAGGATCGCCGCGGCTTCGGCCCAAGCCGCTTCGCGCCGCGCGGCGAGGGGGAGGGGGCGCAGGCGCGTCCGCATGCGCGCCAGCGCCCAGGCGAGGTTGACCGCCGTGGGCCGCGTCGACCGCAGCACGGCGAGCGCGCGGTCGAGCGCGGCATCGTCGGGCGTCTCCGCCGCCAGGGCGAGGGCGACGCCGTGGGCGGCAACGACGCCGATGAGCGGCGCGCCGCGGACCCGCATCGCCGTGATGGCTTCGGCGGTTTCTTCCAGCGTGGCGAGGCGGCGTTCCTCGCTGCGCCAGGGCAGCGCGGTCTGGTCGAGCACGATGAGGCTGTTGCCGTCGCGGCGCAGGGTGGGAGTGGGCGGGACGAACATGGACGGCGAGGGGGCGTGGATGGGGAGAAGGGCGAAAAGAAAAGGCGAAAAGGCGAATGTAACGGAACTGCAATGAATGATTCAACCGTAAATGGCGCCGCGGCAACGGCAGTGTGGCGCGCGGACATGCGGCGGGTCGGGGCTGTCTTGCGTGATTGCCCGACATACTATTGAAACGGGATTGCGGCCATGTGTCCACGGGGCGGGGGGGATATGTCAAAATGCACGCCACGCACTGACCGGATATTCGCGCACCGACCGGCTCCGCCGGGGCTTTCCTTTTCCGGGAAGGTCTCCGGCGCGGGAGGTGTTTTTCTTTTCATCACACTACACGATTGCGCCCGGTACCGCGGGCGCGGAACCACATGCCTTTCAAACGCCCGGCGTTCGAAGCCAAATTCTGCCCGCCGCACGCGCTCGCCGCGCGCGCCGCCGCCTTGCCCCGCCCGCGGGTGTTTACCAACGGCTGTTTCGATATTCTCCATCGCGGCCACGTCACCTATCTCTGCCGCGCGCGCGCCATGGGCGCGGCGTTGGTGGTGGCGCTCAACAGCGATGATTCGGTGCGGCGGCAGGGCAAGGGAGCGGATCGGCCCCTGAACCCGCTCGAAGACCGCATCGCGCTCATCGCGGCGCTGGAGAGCGTCGACCTCGTCACCTGGTTCGACGAGGACACGCCGCTCGCCTGCATCGTCGATGTCCACCCCGAGATACTGGCCAAGGGCGGCGACTGGCCGATCGACGCCATCATCGGCGCGCTCGAAGTGCGCTCCTGGGGCGGCAGCGTGCACTCGATCCCGTTCGAGGTCGACCGCTCCACCTCCGCGCTCGTCGAGCGCATCCGCAACACGGGCGCGAAACGCAGATGAGCCGCGACGCGCGCGACATCCTGGCGCATGTCTTCGGCTACGACGCCTTCCGCGGCGAGCAGCAAGCGATCATCGAACACGTCGCCGGCGGCGGCGACGCCCTCGTACTGATGCCCACCGGCGGCGGCAAATCGCTGTGCTACCAGATTCCGGCGCTGATGCGGCCCGGCGCGGCCATCGTGGTCTCGCCGCTCATCGCGCTCATGCATGACCAGGTGAGCGCCCTCAAGGAAAGCGGCGTGGCGGCGGGGTGTCTCAATTCCAGCCTCGATTTCGACACCGTGCGCGCCACCGAACATGCGCTGCGCGAAGGCCGTCTCGATCTCCTCTACGTCGCGCCCGAGCGCCTGATGACGTCCCGCTTTCTCGACCTGCTCGACCATCTGCGCGATACCGGGCGGCTCGCGCTCTTCGCCATCGACGAGGCGCACTGCGTCTCGCAATGGGGGCACGACTTCCGCCCCGAATACCTGCAACTGTCGATCCTGTCCGAACGCTACCCGGCCATCCCGCGCATCGCCCTCACCGCCACCGCCGACCGCCAGACGCGCGACGAGATCGCGGCGCGCCTGCATCTGGAGGGCGCGCGCTGCTTCATCTCCAGCTTCGACCGCCCCAACATCCGCTACACCATCGTCGAAAAAGACGATCCGCGCCGCCAGTTGCTCCATTTCATCCGCAACGAGATTCACCCGCAATTCGCGCGCGCCGCCGGCATCGTCTATTGCCTTTCCCGGCGCAGAGTCGAAGAGACCGCCGCGTGGTTGCAGGAGCAGGGCGTCGCCGCCTTGCCCTATCACGCCGGATTGCCCGCCGAAACCCGCAACGCGCACCAGAACCGCTTCCTGCGCGAAGACGGCCTCGTAATGGCGGCGACGATCGCCTTCGGCATGGGGATCGACAAGCCCGACGTGCGTTTCGTCGCCCATCTCGATCTGCCGCGCTCGATCGAAAGCTACTACCAGGAGACGGGCCGCGCCGGGCGCGACGGCCTGCCCGCGCAGGCATGGATGGCGTGGGGGGCGCAGGACGTGGTCAACCAGCGCCGCATGATCGACTTCCCGAACGAGGACGGCGGCGGCGGACAGGACGACGAAACCTTCCGCCGCCTCGCCCGCAACCGGCTCGATGCCCTCGTCGGCCTGGCCGAAGCCACCACCTGCCGCCGCCAGCGCCTGCTCGCCTATTTCGGCGAAGAATCCGCCCCCTGCGGCAACTGCGACAACTGCCTGTCGCCGCCCCGGACGTGGGACGCCGCCGAGGCGGCGCGCAAGGCGCTGTCCTGCGTCTACCGCAGCGGCCAGCGCTACGGCGCGGGCCACCTGATCGCCGTGCTGCGCGGCGAGATGACCGACAAGGTCAAGGAGCGCGGGCACGAACGCCTCTCCACCTTCGGCATTGGCGGCGATCTCGACGAAAAGCACTGGCGCATGGTGTTCCGCCAGCTCATCGCGCGCGAATTCATCCATGTCGACCACGAGCGCTACAACGCGCTGACGCTCACCGAAGCCGCCCGCCCCCTGCTGCGCGGCGAAACCGGATTCCTGCTCCGGCTGCCGCCCGAAAAGACCCGCAAGGGCAAGAGCCGCCGCGGCGCATCCCGCCAAGACATCCCCGGCGGCGTCCCCACCACGCTGTTCGAGCGCCTGCGCGCCTGGCGCATCGCCACCGCGCAAGCGCACAACACGGCCGCCTACGTCATTTTCCACGATGCCACCCTGCGCGACATCGCCATCACCCGCCCCGCCACCCTCGACGACCTGCGCAAAATCTCCGGCATCGGCGACCGCAAACTCGAAGCGTATGGCAAGGAGATCATCGGAATCGTGGCGGATTGCGGCTGAGGGCAATGCTCGCCAGAATCAGTGCACCGCCGGGGGCGGGCTGATTTCTTTGCGGTGGAAAGTGGATGGGCGTCCCGCTCCTCCTCCCCTTTATCCAGCGTCGCTTCGCTCCGGATGGAACGCGCTGGATTGCCACGTCGCTGCGCTCCTCGCAATGACGAGGTGGGGGGGAGGCTTTCGCAATGACGAGTTCTCCCAACGGGACGCCCGTCCACTCCCCGCCGCAAAGAAATCAGCGTCGATGCGCTCCGCATGGAACGAAGCCCTCTCCCGCCCCTGACGGGGCACCCTCTCGCCCGCCAAGCGGGGGAGGGGACGGCAGGCGGCTGTGATTGGGGGAGGGTCATGTCGGCAAAGCGCCGTCGTTGCGATGAACCTTCCCTCCCCCGCTTGCGGGGGAGGGTGGCCGAAGGCCGGGAGAGGGCTTCCAACCATACGGAGCGAAGCGACGCTGAATAAAAAAAGGGCGAAGTACCGGCAAGGCGCTCGTCGCCGCGACAGTCCTCCC
>JAIRLA010000120.1 GCA_031259795.1 Azoarcus sp. | reverse complement strand
GGATGGCCCGTGGAAAACGCTGCGCGTTTCCCACCGCCCACCCACAGGCCGGCGGCTGCCCACAAGCTCCACAGCCTGCCATTATTATTTGTGTTCATGGTTGGAAGATACAAGGGGAGGGCAGGCGGCTGTGATTAGGGGATGGTCATCCAGCGGAGCGTAGCGCCGCTGTTTTCTTTGTGGTGGGGGTGGACAGGCATCCCCTTCCTCCTTCCCCCTTTTTAATCAGCGGCGGCGGCATGGGGCGGGTGTTTTCCTGCCGGTCAGCCCGCCGCTCCCACCATGCCGGTGACGCGGATGGTGCGCGACTCCGGTACTTCGCTGTTGGCGATGACGCGCAGCGACGGCACGGCGCGACGCAGGAAGCGGGAGAGCAGCATGCGCAGCGGCGCGGGGGCGAGCAGCACCGGGGGCAGGCCGATGTCTTCCTGGCGCTGCGCGAGCTGCGCGGTCTGGCGCAGCAGGATGTCGGCCAGCCCCGGCTCGATGGCGCCCTCTCCGCCTCCGCCCATGGCTTGCAGCAGGAGCCGTTCGAGGCCCGGTTCGAGGGCCATGACCTGCACTTCGGCGTTGCCGGGGAAAAGCCCCTGGATGATGGCGCGGCCCAGCGCTTCGCGCACGCGCGCGGTCAGTTCGGCGGCATCCTGGATGCGCGGCGCGTATTCGGCCAGGACTTCGACGATGGTGCGCATGTCGCGGATGTTGACTTCTTCGGCGAGCAGGTTCTGCAAGACCCGCTGCACGGTGGCGATCGGCAGTAGCTTGGGGACGAGATCGTCGACGAGCTTGGGGATTTCTTTCGAGATGTAGTCGAGCAGCGCCTGGGTTTCCTGGCGGCCAAGCAGTTCGGCGGCGTGGCTGAGGATGACGTGGTTGAGGTGCGTCGCTACGACGGTGCTGGCGTCGACGACGGTGTAGCCCAGGGCGTGCGCCTGTTCGCGGCTGGCGTTGTCGATCCAGTAGGCGGGCAGGCCAAAGGCCGGGTCGATCGTCTCCCGCCCGGGAAGCGGCCCCGCCACCCGTCCGGGATTGATCGCCAGGAATTGGCCGGGGAAGGCTTCGCCAAGGCCGGTTTCGACGCCCTTGAGGGTGATGCGATAGGCGTTGGGCTTGAGTTCGAGGTTGTCGCGGATGTGCACGGGCGAGGCGAGGAAGCCGACGTCTTGCGCGAATTTCTTGCGCAGGCCGCGGATGCGGCGCAAAAGCTCGCCGTCCTGTCCTTTGTCGACCATCGGGATCAGGCGGTAGCCCACTTCGAGGCCGAGTACATCGACGGGGGCGACGTCATTCCAGCTTGCTTCCTGCGCTTCGGCGGTCGGGGTTTCGCCGCCGGGTTCTTCTTCGGGCGGCGGCGCCTCCACCCCCGCCGCCCGCCGCTTGTTGCGCCGCCACGCCAGCGCGCCGAGCGCGGCGGCGAAAAGCAGGAACACCAGGTTGGGCATCCCCGGAATCATGCCGAGGATGCCGACGATGACGGCGGTCAGGCCGAGCACTTGCGTGTTGTTGAAGACTTGCCCCAGGACTTGCGCGCCGATGTCTTCGTCGTCGCCCACCCGCGAGACTACGAGACCGGCGGCCACCGAGATGATGAGCGAAGGTATCTGCGCCACCAGGCCGTCGCCGATGGTGAGGATGGTGTAGGTATGGGCGGCGTCGGCGAAGGCCATGTCGTGCTGGGCGACGCCGACGAACAGGCCGCCGAGGATGTTGATGAGCAGGATGAGGATGCCGGCGATGGCGTCGCCGCGCACGAATTTGGAAGCGCCGTCCATGGCGCCGAAGAAGTCGGACTCCTGCGCGACTTCCTTGCGGCGACGCTTGGCGGTCTTTTCGTCGATCAGCCCGGCGTTGAGGTCGGCGTCGATCGCCATCTGCTTGCCGGGCATCGCGTCCAGGGTGAAGCGCGCGCTCACTTCGGCGATCCGTCCCGCGCCCTTGGTGATGACGACGAAGTTGATGACGGTGAGGATGACGAATACCACGATGCCGACGGCGGTATTGCCGCCGACGAGGAACTGGCCGAACGCTTCGATGACCTTGCCGGCGGCGTCGGCGCCGCCATGACCGGAGAGCAGCACGATGCGGGTGGAGGCGACGTTGAGCGACAGGCGCAGCAGGGTGGTCACGAGCAGCACGGTGGGGAAGGCGGAGAAATCGAGCGGCTTTCTCGCGTACATCGCCACCAGCATCACCATCACCGAGACGGCGATGTTGAAGGTGAAGAACACATCGAGCAGGAACACGGGCAGGGGCAGCACCATCATCGCCAGGATCATGACGATGAGCAGCGGCGCCGCCAGCATGCGCAGGTTCGCGGAAGAGAGGATTTGCCGCAGGTTCAGGCTATCGTTGCTGGCCATGTGCAGGGTCTGTCATGTGGGGGCGCGGCGGGGTCACGCTTCGGGCGGCGGGCCGGGATCGAGCGCGGCGGGCACCGGCAGATCGGCGGGCGGCGGCGGCGTTTGTCCGCCGCGCGCCATCGCGTCGTTGAGTTGATAGACATAGGCCATGACTTCGGCCACGGCGGTAAAGAGCGCGGCGGGGATGGATTCTCCCAGTTCGCAATGCGCATGGAGGGCGCGCGCCAGCGGCGGCGCTTCGAGCAGGGCCACGTTGTGCGCGCGCGCGATCTCGCGGATTTTCAGCGCCGTCTCGCCGCGCCCCTTGGCGACGACGATGGGCGCGGCCATGCGCGCCGCGTCGTACTTGAGCGCCACGGAAAAATGCGCCGGATTGGTCACCACCACATCGGCCTTGGGCACTTCCGCCATCATCCGCCGCCGCGCCATCTCGCGCTGCATGGCGCGGATGCGACCCTTGACGTGCGGATCGCCTTCCTGCTCCTTGTTCTCGCGCTTGACCTCTTCCTTGGTCATGCGCAGGTTCTTGTGGTATTGCCACAATTGGAACGGCACATCGAAGAGCGCCAGCAGGCCGAGGCTGGAGACGATGAGGAGCGCGATCCACGCCACCGTTCCGGCGAAATCGGCGGCCGCCAGGGCCAGCGGCTCGGTCATGAAATCGAAAAGATGATCGCGGTTGCGCCACAGCACCATCGCCCCCACGCCGCCGATCAGCCCGGCCTTCATGACCGCCTTGAGCATTTCGGCCAGGCCATGCAGCGAGAACATGCGCTTGATGCCTTGCAGCGGGTCGAGGCGGCTGAACTTGATGCCGAGCGCCTTGGGCGCGAGAAGGAAGCCGCCGAGCATCAGCGGCGAGGCCACCGCCGCCAGCATGAGCACGAGGAAAAGCGGCATCAGGGTCAACAGCGCCCCGCCGAACAGATTTTGCAGCAGGGCGGCCAGGCTCGCCCCCGTGAGATCGAAAGCCATCTGGCGGTCGAACACAAAAGCGCGCCGCAACAACCCCAGCAGGCGCTCCCCCATCCAGCCGCCGAGCAGCCACAGGCACAGCGCCCCGCTCATCGTGACCAGGAAAGTCGACAGCTCGCGCGACTGCGGCACCTGCCCTTCTTCGCGGGCTTGCTCCAGTCTTCGGCCTGATGCTGGTTCTGTCTTTTCGAGATCGCTGTCTTCGGCCACGCCCGGCTCCGCATCCTGTCCGTCCCCGCAACGGCGCGGACACAAAACGACATGGCGCGATTATCGCCAGCGCCCGCCGTGGCCGATGCCCGGATGTGGGCGGGAAAGCGGCCTTATTTCGCCGCGCTCGCCAAAAAAACAGGGGGAGGAGCGAAACGCTTGTCCACTCCTCGCCGCAAGGAAACCGGCCCGCCGTCTCAGGCGCTGCCGAGCATGCGTCCGCTGCCTGTCGGGCGGGAGTGTCCGGCGGCGTCGTAGAGTTGGGGGTGATTGGCGGCGGCGAGCAGCGCGGAGAGGGCGCCCTGGTTGTGCCGCATGCGTTCGGCGATGAGTTTGCCGTTGATGGCATTGCGCTCCCGCGCCCGGGCGGCGAGCGCGAGGACTTCGTCCCAGCGCGCGAGCGTTTTCGGCAGCCGGGCGCAAAGTTTGCGCAACGTGGCGCCATCGTTGGCGAAACCGGCGCGGCTCAGCAGGATGGCGCGGTCGTCGTGCAGATGCTGCAATTGGCGGTAGCGTCCGGTCTTCTCCTGGGTGAGCGCGGGCAGCCCATCGGTGTCGCCGGAGATGAGCAAGGCTTCTTCGCGTTCGAGAAGGACAAGGAATTCCTTGAGCTGGCTCGCTTCGGCTTCGATCAAGAAGGCGATGCGCTGGAGTTCGGTGAGGCCGGATGTTTGCATGACGGTTTTCCTCCGGGAATGTCGGGCGCCGGGCGCGGATGCGCATGGTTTCCAAAGCATTCTTCGTGCCAGGGAGCAGGGAGCAGGGAGCAGGGAGCAGGGAGCAGGGAGCAGGGAGCAGGGAGCAGGGAGCAGGGAGCAGGGAGCAGGGAGCA
>JAIRLA010000119.1 GCA_031259795.1 Azoarcus sp. | reverse complement strand
GGATGGCCCGTGGAAAACGCTGCGCGTTTCCCACCGCCCACCCACAGGCCGGCGGCTGCCCACAAGCTCCACAGCCTGCCATTATTATTTGTGTTCATGGTTGGAAGATACAAGGGGAGTCCATCGTAAGAACTCGTCATTGCGAGGAGCGAAGCGACGTGGCAATCCATGCGGCGGTTCAACCTTCCGAAGCGCCTCGGCGACTTGCGAGGCCGTCTGGATTGCCGCGGGCCTGCGGCCCTCGCAATGACGAGGCGGGGAAGCCGGGCGCGCGGCGGTCCGGGTCTGGCGGGCGATTTTCGATTCCCGGGGAACTACGCCATCTTGCGTATTCCGTCCGCGCGCGGGGCTGCATACATTGGGCCGCGTGGCGCGATGGGCGCTGTTGGCATCATCCGGGAGGTTTTCATGCGATTTCACCGTGCCTTCGTCAAGGCGTTCCTGTCCTGTCTGGCGTTGCTGGCGCTGTTCGCGCGGGCCGCGCCGGATGGCGGCGGGGCGCTGGCGGGGTTCGCGGGGGATTTTTCCGCGCGCGTCGAGGCGATCGAGGCGCTCGGGATCGAGGGCGGCGGCGATGCCCGCCGCGTGCTCGATGCGCTCGAAGCGGGCAAGCTCGGCATCTGGAAGGATCAGGTCTATATCCTGGAAGATGACGGAATATTCGATGCCGCCAGCGGCGAGAAAACCCTGGTCGATCCGATCGCCATCGAGATCATCACCGTCAACAACCGTATCCGCCGCGCCCTCGGCGGCGCCCGGGCCGCGCTTGCGCTGACCTCCGGCAATCCCGCCGAACGGCTGGCCGCCGCCAATACCCTCAACGAATCGCCTTCCCCCGCCCTGCTGCCGCTCTTCGAGCGCGCGCTCGCCACGGAAAACGACGAGGCCGTGCGCGCCGTGCTCGTGCGCGCGGCGGCCCGGATAAAACTCGCCGATGCCGATCCCCTCGTGCGGCGGCAGGCGGCGCGAGACCTGGGCGCGGCCTCCGATGCCGCGGTGCGCAACCTTCTCGCGGATTTGCTGGCGAAAAGCGGGGAAGGGGGCTGGGCCGAAGCGGACGCCGGAGTGCGCGAGGCCGCCGCCGCGTCGCTGCGCGCCATCGACCGGCGCATCGCGCTCTCCCAGGCGGCGGGGACAATGTTTACCGGCCTGTCGCTGGGTTCCATCCTGCTCCTGGCCGCGCTCGGGCTGGCGGTCACTTACGGCGTGATGGGCATCATCAACATGGCGCACGGCGAGTTGCTGATGGTCGGCGCTTACGCCACATTCGTCGTGCAGGGCGTGTTCCGGACATATTTTCCCGAATGGGTCGACCTCTACATCGTGGCGGCGATCCCGGCGGCCTTCCTTGCCGCCGCGCTGACCGGCGCAGCGATGGAACGGCTGGTGCTGCGCCATCTGTACGGCAGGCCGCTGGAGAGCCTGCTGGCGACCTGGGGCCTGTCGCTGGTATTGATCCAGGCGGCGCGCGTCACCTTCGGCCCGCAAAACCTGGAACTCGCCAACCCGGGCTGGATGTCCGGCGGCGTCGAACTGGCCGCGGGCGTCGTGCTGCCGTTCAACCGCATCGTCATCGTCTTTTTCGCCGCCTTCGTGCTGCTCCTCATCTGGCTGACGATGCAGAAGACGCGGCTGGGCATGTTCGTGCGCGCCGTGACGCAGAACCGCGCCATGGCCGGCTGCGTGGGCGTGCCCACGGCGCGGGTGGATACGCTCGCCTTCGCCATTGGCGCCGGGGTGGCGGGGCTGGGCGGCGCGGCGCTGTCGCAGATCGCCAATGTCGGCCCGGCGATGGGGCAGGGCTACATCGTCGACGCCTTCATGGTGGTGGTGCTGGGCGGCGTCGGGCAATTGGCCGGGGCGGTATGGGCGGCGCTGGGGCTGGGGATCGTCTCCAAGTTCCTCGAAGGCTGGGCGGGCGCGGTGATCGCCAAGATACTGGTATTGCTCTTCATCATCGCGTTCATCCAGAAAAGGCCGCAGGGGATTTTCGCCCTCAAGGGGCGTTTCGCGGACGATTGAGATCGAGGCGGAGATGACGATGAATACAAATACAGCAATGGGCGCCTCGTGGACGCGCGCCTTGCCGCGCCCCGGATGGCCGGGCGGTTTGCCGCGCGGCGGCTGGGCGGCGCTGGCGCTGGCCGCCGCCGTGGCCGGAGCGGGCGTGCCGCTGGCGCACCTGGCCCTGCCCGAAGGACACGCGCTGCATGTATCGGCCTACACCGTGAGCCTCGCCGGCAAAATCCTGTGCTACATGACGGTGGCCGTCGCCATGGACCTGGTCTGGGGCTACGCGGGCATCCTCAGCCTGGGGCACGGACTCTTCTTCGCGCTCGGCGGCTACGCCTTCGGCATGTACCTGATGCGCCAGATCGGGCGCGACGGCAGCTATGGCGCGGATCTGCCCGACTTCATGGTCTTCCTCGACTGGCAGGAATTGCCGTGGTTCTGGGCCGGATCGGATTCCTTCCCGTGGGCGGTGTTTCTCGCCATGGCGCTGCCCGGCGCGGTGGCGTTCGCGTTCGGCTGGTTCGCCTTCCGCTCGCGGATCAAGGGCGTGTATTTCTCGATCATCACCCAAGCGCTGACCTACGCCGCGATGCTGCTCTTTTTCCGCAACGAGACCGGCTTCGGCGGCAACAACGGTTTCACGGATTTCAAACGCATCCTCGGCTTCGACATCACCGCGCCCTCGACGCGCGCCGTCCTGTTCGCCCTTTCCGCCGCCTTGCTGGCGGCAAGCCTCCTGTTGGGGCGCTATCTGACCGGCGCGCGCTTCGGGCGCGTACTCACCGCCATCCGCGACGCGGAAAGCCGCGCGATGTTCATCGGCTACAACCCCCTGTACTACAAACTCTTCATCTGGACGCTTTCCGCCGTGCTGTGCGGGCTGGCCGGAGCGCTGTACGTGCCGCAGGTCGGCATCATCAACCCATCGGAGATGAGTCCCGCCAACTCCATCGAAATCGCGGTCTGGGTCGCGGTCGGCGGGCGCGGCACGCTGGCCGGCGCCGTGCTCGGCGCGGGCATCGTCAACCTGGCGAAGAGCTTCTTCACCGTGACCGTACCGGAATACTGGCCGTTCTTCCTCGGCGGACTGTTCATCGCGGTCACGCTCTGGCTGCCCGATGGCGTGGCCGGTCTGTGGCGGCGCTGGCGCGGCGGCAAAACGCCGAAGCCGCGCGCCGCGACGGCGGCGCGCCCGTGAATGCCCTGCCATGGTTTCCGCGCGCCCGGCGCGGAAAAACATCGCCGCCTTCAGGCGGTCAGCTCGAGCACTTTGGCGAACGCCTGATCGAATTGCCGCAGGCCATCGGCTTGCAGGACTTCGCCGATTTCGTCCATGTCGATCCCGTGACCGGCGAGCGCGGCAAGCGTCGCGTTCGCGGCATCGGGAGCAGCGGCGAGCGTGTTCTCGACGCGGCCATGGTCGCGCAGGGCGGCGAGGGTGGCCTCGGGCAGAGTGGTGATCGTTTCGGGGCCGATCAGCGGTTCGACATAGAGCAGATCGCTGTAGGCGGGATTCTTGGCGCCGGTGCTCGCCCACAGCAAGTATTGCGGGCGCGCCCCCGCGGCGCGCAGGGATGCGAACGCCGGGCCGTGGAAACGGTCGAGATAGCGCTGATAAGCGCGCCGCGCCATTGCCGTCGCCGCCTGCCCGCGCAACGCGGCCGCCGCGCCGCCGCGCGCTTCGAGGCGCGCATCGACCAAGGTATCGACGCGCGACAGGAACAGACTGGCGACCGACATGGCCCGGCCCGGATCGCCGCCCGCGGCGCGCAGGCGTTCGAGTCCGCGCAGATAAGCGTCGGCGGCCGCGTCGGCGTGCGCAAGCGAAAACAGCAGCGTGACGTTGACATTGATCCCGGCGCCGATCAAATGCTCCACCGCGACCAGGCCAGCGGCGGTGGCGGGAACCTTTATCAGCAGGTTGGCGCGTCCCGTCTCGGCATGAAGGCGCCGTCCCGCGGCCGCGGTGCCCTCGGCGTCATGGGCGAGCGCCGGAGACACTTCGAGGCTGACGTATCCAGCCTCGCCGCGCGATTGCTCGTACAGCGGATACAACAGATCGCAAGCGCGGCGCACGTCGGCAATCGCCAGCCGCTCGTAGCGCCCCTCGGCGGTGAGCGGCTCTCGCCGGAGCAGGGCGAGATCATCCCCGTAATAGCGCCCGTCCGCGATGGCCTTCTGGAAAATGGCGGGATTGGTGGTGATGCCGGCGACGCCGTCCCCGGCGATGAAGCGGGCGAGATGCCCGTCGTTGAGCAAGGAGCGGGACAGACTGTCGAGCCAGACCTGCTGGCCGAGGGCGCGGATTTGCAGCAATGGATTCATCGTTCGTAAAACCGTATCCGGATTGAAATTCCGCCGTTGCGGAGGAAACTTTGCCCTGGGCGGGACTTGCGGCATTACATCGCTGTATTTCGTCCGATCATGCGCCGGCATAATGAACATTTCATGGCGTGGATCATACCATGCCTTCCTTTCTCCCTTTTTGACCAGCGGCGCTGCGCGCCGGATAGAACAAACTGGATTGCCGCGTCGCTCGCGCTCCTCGCAATGACGAGGGGGGAGGACTGTCGCGGGGGCAGGGTAGGGTGGCGCGGCGGCGAGTTCGTCGTGATGGCGGAGTCTGGCGCTGGACTTCCCTCCCCCGCTTGGCGGGGGAGGGTGGCCGCAGGCCGGGAGAGGGTGTTGTTCCATACGGAGCACAGCGACGCTGATAAAAGGGACGTTTCGTCTGGAACCCGCCGCATTCGCCCCCGAACCCCCCGCGTTCGCCCCCGAACCCGCCGCATTCGCCCCCGAACCCACCGCATTCGCCCCTGAACCCACCGCATTCGCCCCCGAACCCACTGCGGTCGGTTTGGCGCTTTTGGGGGTTTGTTGGCGTGCGGACGTGTTTTGTCCGTGCGCGAACATCGCCGGTTCCGGCGCGAATGCGGCGCTTTCCGGGGCGGATGCGGCGGGGGGGATCATGGCTCTTGGGGGGCGCTGTCGGCGGGGGCGGCGCGGCGGCCTTGGGGGAAGCGTTTGCCCAGTTCGCCGTAGACCGCCTTCGCGCCGGGGATGTCGTCCCTGGCCGCCGCCTTGACGGCCCTGTAGAACACCAGCGCCGCCTGGTACGCCTCGCTGCCCGCGCTCATCAGCGTGTCGTCGATCGACTCCTGGATCTGGCGGGCGAGGTTTTGCACCCAGCGCAGGCTGTCCGCGTCCTCGAAGTCGATGCCGAATTCCCTCATGTCCAGATAGGACGGACACAGGGAGGGATTCTGCTGCGCGAACTGGTACGCCTTCTCGACAAAGGTGAACGTCTTTTCCCCCATCTTGGGCAATTCCTGGCGCTCGCCGGGGGTGAGCGCGAGGGCGTAGGGCGACAGCAGGTCGATGACCTGTTGCAACAGCTTTTGCACTTCCGCCAGCGTTGGCGCGGGAATGGTTTTATCGTGCTGGTTCTTCATGTTGCGTGACTCCATATGGAAAACGAAAAAATCCCCTGCGAGGGCGGAACCTCCGCAGGGGACGGGTGGGGCTTGCTGAAAAAGTTGCAAACCATAGTAATAGACCTCCGGCGCACGGGCGCTCTTTGTTTTTACCTCGGTGGAGGTTATTTATGGATTGGTTTGTGCGGGAATGGCGCCGTAGCCGTGAGCTTCCAGCCAATCATTCCATGAACCGCCAAGCTCGAGTCGGATTCCAAGAACGCCGTAGCCAAGTCGATGGCCGGAGCATAGAAATTGCTTGCGACCGAAATGGTGGTCTGTGGAATGGGAATGGAACCGCCAAGTTGTTCGTGATTCGCGGCGGTAATTTCTACGGTATCCAAAACGCCGTCGTCCAAGTAAACGACGCTGCATACCGTATCGGCGGCAAAAACATGTGGCGAAAGCAGGCCACCCAAAAACAACGCAGAAACCAACAATTGGTTTTTCAGCTTCATGATACAAACTCCTTAAATAACCGGGAAACTCCCGGTTTGGATTATGGGGCGGCGAATACACCGCCCCGGTCTTTTCTTCCGGATACCCGGAAGAAATTCGATTATTCGCCTTCCACGGAAATATCTTCCACGGAAGAGTTGTAGTTTTCCTTCTCTTCCGTCGTCGCGGAGGAAGACTTGTCGCTGGCGGGCGCTTTGGTCAAGTGCGCCATGAGCTGATCCAGCGGAATGCGTGTACTTTCAAATCCGGTGGTTTTCTCGCCAAACGCCCTGGAGACCACATCGCCGAGCAATTGCTTATTGCCTTCCATGGCCTGCGCGGCGGCCGTCCGCATCGTTTCCATCTCGGTGATATTGGGGATGGCGGAAGGCGGCGGCGCGACATCGCCCGTGTTCGTCGGCGGCGTGACCGGCGGGGGCGCGTCCGCGATGGGGTTGTCGGTAGGAGGCGTCACCGGGGCGACGGGGTCGGAGGGCTGCGTGGGGTTCGAGGGTGGCGTGGGCGCATCGACATTGCCTCCTCCGTCGCCAACTGGCGGCGCATTGTCTACTGGCGGCGCAACAGGCGCGGGCGGCGGCTGTTGCGCGGTATTGAAATCACCCAGCGCGCCCGCCACGTCGCCGCCGTCGAGAATAGTGTTCCGTACATTGTCATCGGCGAGTTGATCAGTGGTCAGCCCCCCGCCGCCAATTACCTCCGCCCCTCCCACAATATCTCCAACAAAAGGAGAGTCTGTAGATACTTGATCAACACCGGGATTTTTATCCGCATTGAAGAAATTACCGGATATCACTGGAGTAACTATGCCAACACCTGCGACATTGTAAGGACGTTGCACTCCTGTAATAGCACCCACATACATGGCCGTGCCGGTAAACTCAGTGTCGGAGATTGAATTCAGGATCTCCCCCCCCCCTGAAACGGTGAAAGAATTTACACCCGCAATACCACCAACTATTCCGATCCCGCCTGTGGTGCCTACGGTGCCGCGAGTTTCCGCGTGATCAATCTGTCCAAAATTCTGACCAGCAATCCCTCCGGCAATAGTAATATCTGTGGCATTAGAGGTATTGCCATTTACATTGCCATCAAATAAGACATTGGTGAGTGTGCCATAATTGTATCCTGCAATACCTCCCGCATACCTTGCCGCAATACCTCCCACTCCGTCTCGTGCCGGGGCCATGACGTAAACGTTCGAAATATAGCCATTATTGACGCCTACGGCACCTCCTGCATAGAGCGATCCAACGACATCGACATCAGTTGCGAAGGCGTGCGTAATGGAGGATCCCGCATCCACCACAAGGCCAGCCAATCCGCCAACAGTATCGAAGCCGGAAATACTGCTTCCAGAAACATGCGCATGAGTCACGGTCGAATTTGCATCAACCCTACCAATCAAGCCTCCTGCCTGCCCGGATAATGTTGTATCCTCCACATTTGCTTTTACGTCGCCCGTTGCATAAACATTTTCAACCGTTGTCCCGTTGACATAACCCGCCAATCCGCCGAAATTCCCTCCCGACGCTCCCAAGGCTGTAACACTCCCTGTCGCAAAACTGTCTTTTACGA
>JAIRLA010000214.1 GCA_031259795.1 Azoarcus sp. | reverse complement strand
CGCATGTCTGAATATTGACAGCGTCCACAGTTCGGCGGCCAAGCCCAACTCCTTGGGCTTGCGGCAACCCAGACCGATCACCCAGGCCTTGGCCGCGTCAACGATTTGCGGCGCGTGCGGACGATGATAAGCCATCGCGTTCCACCGATTATGGCGCGCCATTGTAAACCTCATGGAAAGCAGGTTTACTCCTTGTTTTTGCCGGGAGATGGAACATAGATCCCTGGCGTGACTTCCGCGCGCCTGGCTCCGGATGGCGAATCCGGAATCAGGCCGGGATCTGGAACACTTCGCCGTCTTCGAGCCGCACGGCGGTGAGTCGGCCGCCCCAGACGTAGCCCGAATCGAGCGCGATCAGGCCCTCCTCGCGGTAGAAGCCGAGCGCCGACCAGTGGCCGCAGACGATGGTGTGGTTGCGGCTGGCGCGCTTGGGAAAAGCGAACCAGGGCAGCGTGCCTTCCGGAGCCTTGTCGGGCGGCCCCTTGGCGCGCATCACCATGTGGGCATCGCCGGTGCAAAAGCGCATCCGCGTGAAAGCATTGACGATGACCCTGAGGCGTCCCCAGCCCTTGAGGCTGTCTTCCCAGTGGTCCGGACGGCTGCCGATCAGATGAAGGAGAAATTTTTTCGCCTCCCTGCCGGTCAGCGCGTCCTCGACCTCCGCGGCGAGCGCCTGCGCCCTGGGGACAGTCCATTGCGGCAGCAGGCCGGCATGCACCAGGACATATTGCCCCTCGACGTGCAGCAGGGGACGCCCGGCGAGCCAATGCAGCAGTTCATCGCAATCGGGAGCGGCAAGTATCGGCAACAGGGTGTCGTCTTCGGCGCGGCGCTTGAGTCCGGCGCGCAGCATCAGCAAGTAAAGATCGTGATTGCCGAGCACGACGGTGGCCGCCGCGCCAAGGCCGGAGACGAAGCGCAGCACTTCCAGCGATTCCGGGCCGCGATTGACCAGATCGCCCACCAGCCACAGGCGGTCGCGCATGGGATCGAAAGCGCATTGGTCGAGCAGCCGCCGGAAGGCGCTGTAGCAGCCCTGAAGATCGCCTATCGCGTATGTGGCCATGACCCGGTCCGCCGCTCGCGCCAAAAAAGAAGGGGGAATTCTAAGCGCCCCGGCGAGCAAAACGAAGCGCGCGGAGTTTTGTCCCGCCCGTCCGGACGATCCGGCGCGAGAACGATCCGCCGTTATGCGCCGGGATTCCGGCGGATCGGGCGCGGGGTCGCGCCAATGGAATCGCCGGCGCGCGGGCCCGCGATCGGGGCGTGAAGGCGCGCACAGCGCGGAGGCGCGGCAAGATCGGGCAACACGGTGATCGCCGGGTGGTGAACCCGTATGATTGCAGACTCACATGACCGCCCCGGCAACCGGAATCGCCACGCCATGCCCATCGAAATCGAACTCAAACTTTCCTTTCCCGCAGGAACCCTGCCCGCGATCCTGCGTCATCCGCTCATCGCTGGCGCGCCGCGCGAGGGCAAACCCGAAACGCTGGAGAGCACCTATTTCGATACACCCGCGCTCACGCTCAAGGCGCACCGGATCGCCGTGCGCTTGCGCCGGCAGGGCGCGGAAACAGTACAGACGGTCAAATGCGCGGCGGTCTCGCGCGACGGTCTCGCGCAGCGGCCCGAATGGGAGCAGCCTTGGCATGACCAGTTCGACTTCTCCGCCATCGACGCCCCGGAAACCGCCGCCGTGCTCGCGCGCGCGCGCGGCGAACTCGTGCCGGTGTTCGTCACGCGCTTCCGCCGCGATACCCGTCTTTTCCATGCGCGCGCCGGCGCGCGCATCCTCATCATGATTGATGTTGGCGTTATCGCCGCCAGCGAGCGTAGCATTCCCCTCCATGAACTCGAACTCGAACTGTCCGAAGGCGACGCGGACGACCTTCGCCGCCTCGCCGCCGAGCTGCGCAAGACGCTGCCCCTCATTCCCGAAGACATCTCCAAGGCCGAACGCGGCTACAGGCTCGTCATGGAAGCGCGCCGCTGAAACGCGCGCCGCGCGCGGCGGTTTCCCGGCGGAGCCGGGCCTTCATGCGCGGGCTGCGGACAACCACACTTTGTTGCTGTGCATGATCGGCGTATGCTGCTGCCCCCAAGCCGTAGCAGATATATTTAGACACCAATCAAAAAAGGGAATCCCATGGCAGCCATTCCCAACGGCACTCTACGTATAGACAACGGCGTCAAGCGAGTTTTCTACGATGGTTACTGGATCAAGGCTTACGATCCGCCCGCCGATTCGCTGCGCGCCAAGAAAGCCCTGATCCTGGCCCTGACCCGGCGGCTGTTCAACCACGTCGAGCACGGGATCAACATCCCCGGCAAGCGCCTCGAAGAAGCGCGCCGCGCCTACGAAACGGAGCAGGACCCCGCGCGCAGGCGCGTGAAGGGCGCCATGCTGGCCGGGGCGTTCTTCAACCGCGCCACCGACATCTTCACCAAGCTCGTGGAATTGCAGGAACAGGGCATCGAGATCGACGACGACAACGCCCTGATGCAAGAATGCGGCAACTGTCTGCAAGAGGCGCTGGGCCTGGGCCAGATGGTCTTGCACCGCAGCGGCGAGGAAGGCATCGACGAATTGTGGGGCGAACCTTTCCGCGCGTTTTCGATCCCGGTCGAAGCCTTCTACGAAAGCCGCTACATCAAAATCTCCCAGACCTTGCGCGGCATCGACCGCCTCGCCGAAATCATGGTCAACACTTTCGCCAACGATCCGCTCTTCGCCGGCGCCGTGGTTTCGATCCGACACTTCACCGACGAAGCCAAGAACAAATGTGAAACCTTGCGTACCGATAAAAACATTTTCGATGTGTGGGCCGGTTTCGTGGTCGCCTCCGAACAGCTTGGCGCCTATGCCCCGCAAATGCCCGCGCAGCCGGACGTGGCCCTGATGCGCCACGCCGCCGACGGCATTCGCCTGATAAAGCAGGGACGCGCGCTCATCACTTACATGAGCCGGGCAAGAGTCACCATGCCCAAGAGCATGCGCGATTACGTCGACCGCTGTACCGAATACGCCGAACGCTTCCGCGTACAGGGCGTTACGGCGGCCTGAAAACCCGCATCGGCACTGCGGCGGATTCTCCTATCCCGTCATTGCGAGGAGCGTATCGACGCGGCAATCCAGTTTGTCCCATCCGGCGTTGCGCGCCGCTGGTTTTTTGGCGGCGGGTTTTATTTCTTCCGGACGATTTCCACTTCGTCGCTGTTCGCCAGTCCGGCGGCGTTGGCTTCGTCGGTGTCGACGTGGAATTCGCGGAAATGGCCGTTGCCCGAGCGGATGAGCACGTCTTCAAAGACCAGCGGCCTCGTGCCGGAGGTTTTCACGTCGACGAGATCCTTGTCCTTGAGGCCGGCTTCCTGCGCCTGCTCGGGGGAGAGGTGGATGTGGCGCAGCGCGACGATTACGCCGGCGCCGAGTTCGACTTCGCCCTTGGGGCCGATGAGTCTGATGCCGGGGGAGCCGTCCAGCTTGCCGGATTCGCGCACCGGCGGGTCGATGCCGAGGGCGCGCGCGTCGGTCTTGGAGATTTCCACCTGCGTCTGGGGACGGGTGGGGCCGATGATGCGGATGTTCTTGAACGCGCCCTTGGGGCCGACGAGGTCGACCTGTTCGTGTGCGGCATATTGGCCCGGCTGCACGAGTTCCTTGTAGGGCGTGAGTTTGTGGTCTTCGCCGAAAAGCGCGGCGAGATCCTGTTCGGACAGATGCAGGTGTTTGTTCGAGATGCCGACGGGGACTTTGTAGCCCATGATGTTCTCCTTGGAGTACCGCAATCCGCCGCGCCATCCGCCATGCCCCGGCGAGGGTTGGCGGATGGGGGCGGGAATGGTTCGATCGACGGTTTTTTTACAGCTTCAATACTTCGGCTGTGTAACGGGCGATCATACCTTCTTCGTTGGTCGGCACCACGGCAACTGCGACACGGCTTTCCGGACTGTCGATGCGTAATTTGTCCGCGTCGTTGGCCGCCGGGTCGATGCCGATGCCGAGCCAGGCCGACAGGGTGCAGACGCGCTCGCGGATAACGGCGGAGTGTTCGCCGATGCCGCCGGTAAAGACCAGCGCATCGAGTCCGCCCGCGGCGGCGGCGAGCGAACCCAGTTCGCGGGCGATCCGGTAACAGAAGAGGTCGACCGCCTGGCGGGCTTCGGGGGCGTCGGAAGCGAGGAGTACACGCATGTCCTGGCTGAGGCCGGAGACGCCGAGCAGGCCCGAATCCTTGTAGAGCAATTGGGTCAGGGCTTTGTAGTCCATGCTCTTCTGCCCGATCAGGTAGAGCAGGACGCCGGGGTCGAGCGAGCCGGAACGGGTGCCCATGATGAGGCCGTTGATGGTGGAAAAGCCCATCGTCGTCGCCACGCCCTTGCCGCCGCGCACGGCGGCCATCGAAGCGCCGTTGCCGAGGTGGGCGATCACGACCGCGCCCCCGGCCTTGTCGCCGATGACCTCCGGCAGCGTGCGGGTGATGTAGTCGTAGGACAGGCCGTGGAAGCCGTAGCTCTTGACGCCGCCCGCCGTGAGTGCGCGCGGCAGGCCGTAGATCTGGGCGACTTCGGGGTTGCTGCGGTGAAAGGCGGTGTCGAAGCAGGCCACCTGCGGGACTTCCGGCAGCAGGGTGAAGATTTCGCGCACGGCGCGCAGGTTGTGCGGCTGGTGCAGCGGCGCGAGGGGAACGAGGGTTTCGAGTTCGGAGAGTACGGCGGGGTCGAGCTTCACGGGGGTGCTGTAGCGCTCGCCGCCATGTACCACGCGGTGTCCGGCGGCGGAAATCTTCAGCTCCGGGGCGTGGGCGGCGAGCCAGCGGAACAGGTAGGTGAGCGCTTCGCGGTGCTGTTCGCTCTGGTCGCCGAATACGTCGACGTCTTCCTGGTAGCGCGCGCCGCTCGATTCCTTGGCGGAGAGTTTCGGCGAGGCGCCGATGCCCTCGATCTGGCCGGATACCGCCGGGTGTTCGGCCAGAACCGGTTCAAGAGGAAAAAGAGCGAATTTCAGGCTCGACGAACCTGCGTTGAGTACGAGAATGGACTTCATGGTTACTTTGCCTCCCTGCTGTGGTGATTTATCAATTGGGCGATGGCGCACGATACGATGCGCGCTTGCGCGGTATCCGCGCGACTGGACAACACGATCGGCACCCTGGCGCCCAGCACGATGCCGCCCATCAGCGCGCTGGAGAGATGTTCAAGTTGCCTTGCGATCATGTTGCCGGATTCGATGCCGGGCGCCACGAGGATGTCGGCTTCTCCCGCCACCTGCGAGCGGAGGCCCCTGGCCCGGGCCGCCCCCGGCGCTATGGCGTTGTCGAAGGCGAGCGGGCCGTCGAGCGTTCCGCCCGCGATCTGGCCCCGGCCGGCCATTTTGCACAATTCGGCGGCATCCAGTGTCGCGGGCATCCTGGGATCGACTGTTTCGACCGCGGCGAGGATGGCGACCCTGGGTTCGGGGACGCCCGTCATCCGGGACAGTTCGATGGCGTTCCGGATGATGTCGGCTTTTTCTTCGAGCGTGGGGGCGATATTGACCGCCGCGTCGGTGATGAGGAGCAGTTTCGGGTAGGCCGGCACGCTGGCGAGGAATGCGTGGCTGATGCGGCGCGCGCCACGCAATTCGCTGGCTTTCGAGACCACGGCGCTCATGAAATGGCCGGTGTGCAGCGATCCTTTCATCAGCGCCCCCACGCCGCCGTCGCGGCACAGGGCGATGGCGGTTGCGATGGCGATCTGTTCGTTGTCCTCGTTGAAAATGCGGGCGCCTTTCAGATCCAGCCCGATTTCTCCGGCCAGGGCGCGAATCCTGCGCTCGGGGCCGACCAGCATGGGAGTGACCAGCCCGGCGGCGGCGGCCTGGAGCGGGGCGCGCAGCGTGTCGGCGTCGCACGGCCAGGCGACCGCGATCTGCACCGGCGGCATGCCGTCGGTGAGCGCGAGCAGGCGGCGAAAGCGTTCGTCCCGATCGAAAACCCTGATCTCGGGGGGCGAGACGCGCGGGCGGCGGATTCTTTCGACAGGCGCGGCGACTTCGGCGCTGCCGTCCAGCACTTTGACGCCGTTCTGGTTGACCGCCTTGCAATCGAAGACGATGTGGTGGTTGCGCTCGTGCTTTTCGCGGCAGGTGATGGTGACGCGGAGGGTGTCGCCGACGGTCACGGGACGCCAGAAATTGAAAGTCTGCGAGACATAAACCGTACCGGGGCCGGGGAATTCAGTGCCGAGGATGGCCGAGATCAACGTGCCGCACCACAGGCTGTGACCGACGATTTCGCGGAACTGGCCCGCGTGCGCGAATTCGGCGTCGATATGGGTCGGGTTGACGTCGCCCGAGATGGCGGCGAAAAGCTGGATGTCCTCGTTGCGCAGGACGCGGTTCAGTTGTGCCGAATCTCCAATATTGATCTCATCGAACGTGCGGTTCTGGATGAACGCTTCACCGGGATGATCCATGCAGCTCCTCGATTTTCTGGGTACTGGGTAGGTTGTACAGGCGAGACCTGGAGACTCGAAAGAACCTGACGGCGTGCATCCTAGCAGTATTTGTGCCGCGCTGTCCGCTCCTGGACATGTTGCATTGCGGCACGTTTTCCGGATTCCGCACACGATGCGCCATGGATCGGCGCAATCACACAAGGCATTGCCCCGCCAGTCTGGATGCTGCGGCGCAAGGGGATGTAACAAAGGAGCGCAAATCCAATCGACAGTTTACGGCGCGTCTCCGTCGATGCCCGCCCTTTCCCGGCATAGGTATCTACATGTCTGGTTCCGCTCGCTTCTCGTCCTCGCCCTTGCCCTTGTCCAGACTGACGTCGCCCAAGGTGATGTGCGGATTCAAAAACTGCCCGAAGAAGCCGCTCTCGTCGTCGAAACCGAAGCGGACGTTGGACAGCTTCGCCTTGAGTTCCCCGGCCCTGTCGATCTTGTCCTGGAAGCGGGCAAAGTTCTTGGCTTCGTGCTCGGCGATTTCCGCCGCCGTGCAAGGGGCGAACGCTTTGGGGAGTGTATACAGTTCCCCCATGATGACGCTCTTGGAACCTATTCCAATAGGCCCGCCTTGAACTGCGGCAATCCAGTTTGTTCCACTCGGCGCGTAGCGCCGCCGGATGACCATCCCTCAATCACAGTTGTTTGCTGTTCCCTTGTATCTTCCAACCATGAACACAAATAATAATGGCAGGCTGTGGAGCTTGTGGGCAGCCGCCGGCCTGTGGGTGGGCGGTGGGAAACGCGCAGCGTTTTCCACGGGCCATCCACAGGATTGCGCGCAGCGCAAAGGCGGTTCCGGCGCAGCCGGCTGCCCACAAATCCACAGCCTCGCTCGTGTTTCGGGCGCGGCGGCGCAGCCTGTTTCCCCTTGGGGCCAATAAGCCCGCGGGAGAGCGGATGGCGCGCCGCCGT
>JAIRLA010000106.1 GCA_031259795.1 Azoarcus sp. | reverse complement strand
ATTATCAGTTCGTTACCCGCCAACAGCGCCCGCATCCTGCATGCCGTGCGCACCCATTGGGGCATCGAAAATGGCCTGCACTGGTGTCTGGACATGACCTTTGGCGAGGATGCCAGCCTTGTTCGCCTGCGCAACGCCGCACAGAATTTTTCTTTCCTGCGCCGTCTTGCCTTGAATCTTCTCCGCGCCGACACCTCCCGTTCCATCAGCCTGCCCAGAAAACTCAAGACCGCTGCGTACAATCCGGATTATCTGGCTACCGCCCTGCAATTACGCAAGATTTGATGCTCCGGCCCTGCCCGCCAAGGCCGCCAGTGCGGGTAGTGTTGTGTGAGGGCTCTAGACAAATTTTCCCATGGTGTCAATAATGAGAATTATTTTTCTATCTAAAACCCTCTTTCGACCCGGTACACGACAGATACCTATGCCGCAAGGGCGGGGACGCGGGCGGCGGGGACATTCCCGGTAAATAGGCGCGGAACAACCCGCGGCGCGCGCGGGTTTGCCATCGAAACGGGAACCGGCATCCCCGGAAGAAGACGCCTCCTTGCACAAGAAAACGGCAACCATGGACCCGGAAACCGCTGCGGCGCGCGCAAGGCGGTATGATGCGCCCGATGAAACACCGTCCTTTCATATTCCTGCTCTGCTTCGCGCTCGTGGCGTCCACCGCGCCCGCGCTCGATCTGCCCGACCTGGGCGAGGTCGGCGCGGAGGAATTCTCGTCCGCGCAGGAAAGCCAGTTGGGCGAAGAGATCATGCGCGAAATACGCAAAGACCCCGCCTGGCTCGACGACCCGCTGACCGAGGAATATATCAACCGTCTCGGACAGCGGCTGGCGGCGGCGAGCAACGATTCGCCGCGCAAACTCGGTTTCTTCGTGGTCAGGAACAACACGCTCAATGCCTTCGCCCTGCCGGGAGGCTATATCGGCGTGCATAGCGGGCTGATCCTCGCGGCACAGTCGGAGTCGGAACTGGCCGGAGTGCTCGGCCACGAAATCGGCCACGTCACCCAGCGCCACCTCGCCCAACTCATGGGCAAGCAGAAAAAGCTGGGCACGGCGCTGATGGTGGCGGTGCTGGCGGCGCTGGCGAGCGGCAATTCGCAAATGAGCGAAGCGGCGATAATGGCGAGCACGGCGGGCGCGGCGCAGGCGCAATTGGCCTACTCGCGCGACTTCGAGCGCGAAGCCGACCGCGTCGGCCTGCAAACGCTGGAAGCCGCCGGGTTCGATGTGCGCGGCATGGCCGGGTTCTTTGAACGCCTGCAACGCGCGACGCGCCTTTACGAAAACAATGCGCCCGCCTACCTGCGCACGCATCCGCTGACCACGGAACGCATCGCCGACATGGAAAACCGGGTCATGGGCATGCGCTACCGCCAAGTGCCCGACTCGGCCGATTTCCGTTACACGCGCGCCCGGCTGCGGGTGCAATCGCTACCGGCGGCCGATGCGCTGCGGACGTTTACCAGCCTCATCGAAAGCACGCCCGGCGACGACGCGCTGCGCTATGGCCTCGCGTTGACGCAACTGCGCCTGGGACGGCTGGATGAAGCCGCGCGCGAACTCGCCGAATTGCGCCGCCATGCCGCCGCGCCCCCGCCTTTCATTGCGATTCTGGCCAGCGACCTGGCCATGGCCCGCCGCGACGCCGCCACGGCGATCGAGGAACTCACCGCCGCGAGCCGGAAGTCTCCGGCGAGCATGAGCATTTCCTACGCGCTGGCCGAAGCGTATATCGGCGGCGGACGCCCGCAAGAAGCGGCGCGGGAAGTACGCCGCATCCTCGCCGGACATGGCGGAGACCCTCGCCTGTGGCAACTTCTGTCGCGCGCCGACGCGGCGTTGGGCAAGCGCGCGGCGCGGCACCGCGCCCAGGCCGAAGTCTACGTCCTGCAAGGCAGCTACCAGGCCGCCTTCGAGCAACTGGAACTGGCCCGCAAAGCCGGCGACGGAGATTTCTACGAAATGTCCGCCATCGACGCCCGCCTGCGCGAAATACGCGGGCGCGCCCAGGAAGAACGGCGGCGGGCGCGAAAAAACGAACGCTGACAATCATCATGGAGAGAACAATGGAGTACGACAAAGAAGTGGACGCGCGCGGTCTCAACTGCCCCCTGCCGGTACTGAGGCTCAAGAAAGCATTGGCCGAACTACAGGGAGGGCAGGTCGTGCGCGTCCTCGCCACCGACCCGTCCTCGACCAAGGATTTCGAAGCCTTCATCCGCCAGACCGGACACGAATTGCTGCGCCGGGACGAAGTCTCGGACGGGGCGTTTGAATTTTTCATCAAACGCAAATAGCGGGGCCAGGGTTTTCGCGCGCGCAAATCATGCATCCTGCCGGGAAAGGGCTTCGTTCCATGCGGAGCGTAGCGACGCTGATTTCTTTGCGGTGGGGTATGGATGGGCGTTTCGTTCCTTCCTCCCCTTCTTTATCCAGCGGCGCTGCGCGCCGAATGGTTGGAGGCCCTCTCCGGGCCTTCGGCCACCCTCCCCCGCAAGCGGGGGAGGGGAGGTCATCGCAACAACAGCGCTTTGCCGACGTGACTATCTCTCAACCACAGTCGCCTGCCGTCCCCTCCCCCGCTTGCGGGGGAGGGTGCCCCGTCAGGGGCGGGAGAGGGTTTCCTTCCATGCGGAGCGTAGCGACGCTGATTTCTTTGCGGTGGGGCACGGACAGGCGTGTCCCGTTCCTTCCTCCCCTTTTTTATCCAGCGGCGCTACGCGCCGGATGGTTGAAAGCCCTCTCCCGGCCTTCGGCCACCCTCCCCCGCAAGCGGGGGAGGGAAGGTTCATCGCAAGAACTCGCTCCCCTCGTCATTGCGAAAGCCGCCCCCCTCGTCATTGCGAGGAGCGCAGCGACGTGGCAATCCAGTTCGTTCCCTCCGGCGCGCAGCGCCGCTGACTTCCTGATACCGCTCCGGGAGCGCGCACTATGACCTTCATTCGTTCCGTCCTGTTCATCGCCCTGTCGTCGCTGATGACGATATATTTTTCTTCGCTGGGCATCGTGGGTTTTTTCCTGCGGGCGAAGCCGTTGACCCGGCATCGCTGGGTGACTGGCTGGGTACCGGCGATGATGTGGGCGGTACGCCACGTGCTCGGTATCCGCTATCGGGTGCTGGGGCGGGAGAACATTCCTTCCGGGCCGGCGGTGATCCTTTCCAAGCACCAATCGGCATGGGAGACCATCGGCCTGCAACAGATTTTTCCGCCGCTGTGTTTCGTGCTCAAACGCGAGTTGTTGTGGATTCCCTTCCTCGGCTGGGGGCTGGCGAGCATCCCGAAGATCGCCATCGACCGCAGGGGCAAGGAGGCGATGTCGCAAGTCATCGAGCAAGGGCGCGAGCGCCTGAAGGAAGGCTTGTGGGTGGCGCTGTTCCCGGAAGGCACGCGCGTATCGCCGGGCGTGCGCGGGCGCTACAAACCGGGCGGCGCCATCCTCGCCAAGCGCGCCGGCGTGCCGGTGGTGCCGGTGGCGCACAACGCGGGCGAACTCTGGCGGCGCAATGCCTTCCTCAAGCATCCGGGCGAAATCATCGTCAGCATTGGCCCCGCGATCGAAGTGAAAGGCATCAAGGCCGAAGAAATCAACCGGCGCGCGCGCGACTGGATCGAGAACGAAATGAGCCGCCTCTTCCCGCACCATTTCCAGGAAAGCGAAGCGGTGCGGGCCGGGGACGGCCGGGCGGAACGCCCAGAGGAAGAGACCGGGGGAATGTGAGGCGGTGGCTGGTCTGGTGACGCGCAGGGCCAAGGAAAGGGAACTTTTCCTGAAAGGAGATTCATGATGAAAAGCATCGGGGCAATGAAAGCGTTTTGCGCGCTTTCCCTTTGTTTCATGGGCGCCAATGTTTTGGCGGAGGATTGCGGCGTCCTCGAAAAACAGGCGGACATGAACCGTTGTCATGCGTCCGAATACAAGGCCGCGGACAGAACACTCAATGATGTTTACGCATCCTATAGGGCCACGCTGGATGAAACCCGGAAAAAGTCTCTCGCCAATGCGCAAAACGCATGGATCAAGTACCGGGATTTATCGTGCGATTTCGAGACTTCCGGCGCCAAGGGAGGAAGTGTGTTCCAAATGGCGCTGAGCATCTGCCTGACGGAAAAAACACGTGCCAGGATCGAGGAGATCAAGAAATTGAGTGTTTGCGAGGAAGGCGATGTTTCCTGCTCCAGATAGCGCCTTGATGGTCATGCCGTGCGGGAAAGGCAAAGCGCCGTCATTGCGAGGCGCACAGGCGCGCAATGACGGAACCGCTCTGTCCAGGACAACGCCCCGTGCGGCTTCCCGCTCTTTTCACGCGCCCGTCAGTTTTTCCATCGCCTCGCGGATGCGCGCGGGTTCGTCGAGCTTGAGGATGCGCTGTACCTTGGGGGTCAGATCGGCGAGGTCGGCGCGCAGGATTTGCTGCTTGATGCCGAAGATGTGGGCCGGGTGCATCGAGAAGGAGCGCAGGCCCATGCCGAGCAGCAGCGGCGTATAAGCAGGCGTACCCGCCATTTCGCCGCAGAGCGACACCGGCAGGCTGGCGCGTCCGCCCGCCTGGATGATGCCGGAGATGAGCCGCAGCACGGCGGGGTGGAGCGGATCGTAGAGGTGCACGACGGCTTCGTTGCCGCGGTCGACCGCCAGCGTGTATTGGATGAGGTCGTTGGTGCCGATCGAGAGAAAATCGAGACGGCGCACGAACATGCCGAGCGCCAGCGCGGCGGCGGGGACTTCGATCATGCCGCCGACCGGCAATGCCTCGTCGAACTTGATTTTCTCCTCGCGCAGTTCTTCCTTGGCCTTCTCGATCAGCGTCAGCGTCTGCTCGATTTCATCGGCGTGCGCCAGCATCGGCACCATGATCTGGAGCTTGCCATGCGTCGAGGCGCGCAACAGGGCGCGCAATTGGGTAAGAAAGAGCTTGGGTTCGGCCAGCGAATAGCGGATCGCGCGCAGGCCGAGCGCCGGATTAGGCTCATCGCGGGCGCTGTTGGCGAGCGTCTTGTCGGCGCCGATGTCGAACGTGCGGGCGGTCACGGGCTTGCCGGCGGCGGCCTTGAGCACGGTGCGGTAGATCTCGTACTGCTCGTCCTCGTCGGGCAGGGTGTCGCGGTCGATGAACAGGAACTCGGTGCGGAACAGGCCCACGCCGTCGGCGTTGGTCTCCTTGAGTTGCCCCATATCCTGCGGGCCGCTGATATTGGCGTAAAGCTGGATGAGCTCGCCGCCGAGGGTGGCCGCCGGCGTATCGCGCAGGCGCTTGAGCTTGGAGCGCTCCAGCTCCAGCGCCGCGCGGCGCAGCAAATACTCCTCGACGATGCTCTCATCGGGGTCGATGATGGCGATGCCGCGCGTACCGTCGACGATGATGAGTTCGTTGTTGTGCAGCAGATCGCGGATATGGTGCAGGCCGACCACCGCCGGGATGCCCAGGTTGCGGGCAACGATGGCGGTATGGCTGGTGGGGCCGCCGATGTCGGTGACGAAGCCGGCGATATGATCGCGGAAGCCGATCGTATCGGCGGGCGACAGATCATGGGCGACCACCACCGTGCCCAGGCCGTCCTTGCGCCGGGGCGGCAAGTGGCCGGGATCGCCGAGCAGCGTCTTCACCAGGCGCTCGACCACCTGCACCACATCGGCCTGGCGCTCGCGCAAATAAGGATCCTCGATCTGGCGGAACTGCTCGACCACCATCTCCATTTGCTGCACCAGCGCCCATTCGGCGTTGCAATGGTGCTCCTCGATCCGCGCCCGCGCCGCCTCGACCAGCACCGGGTCTTCCAGCATCATCCGTTGCAGGTCGATGAAAGCGCCGACCTCGCTGTGAGGTTGCGCGGCGGTGGCGGCGGCCTTGAGGCCCAGCAACTCGCCCTCCACGCTGGCCACCGCGTTATCGAACCGTTCCAGTTCGGCGGCGATGTGGCGCGGCGCGACGTGATAACGGTTGATCTCGAAGAGCGCGTGCGAGACCAGATGGGCATGGCCGATGGCGATGCCCTGCGATACCGGCAGGCCGTGTACAGTAAAACTCATCGCGGGCGCTCCTCGTCACTCATCCTCGCCGAAACGATTGGCGACCAGTTCGGCGATACGCGTCAACGCCACATCGGCATCCTCGCCCGCCGTCTCGATGACGACCGAAGCGCCCTGGGCGGCGGCGAGCATCATCAGCCCCATGATACTGCGGGCATTGACCCGGCGGCCATTGCGCTCGAGCCAGACCTCGGCGGCAAAACCGCCCGCCAGTTGCGCCAGCCTGGCCGAAGCGCGCGCGTGCAGCCCCAGCTTGTTGACAATCGCTACCTCGGCTCTTGGCATTTCCCCCGGCTTGCCCCGCGTGACGCACAAGCCGGGGATTGTAGCCGATGACAGGGACGGCGGCGACCCGAAGCGCCCGCAACCGTCGCGCGCCTTCCATGTGGCATTCCCGCCGGAAAAGAACGCCCACATGACACGATTCACGCCGGTTCAATCAGCGGCGCTGCGCGCCGGATGGAACGAACTGGATTGCCACGTCGCTGCGCTCCTCGCAATGACGAAGGGGGGGCTGTCGCAATGACGAGGGGGGGCTGTCGCAATGACGAAGGGAGCGAGTTCTTGCGATGGACACTTCCCTCCCCCGCTTGCGGGGGAGGGCGCCCCGTCAGGGGCGGGAGAGGGTTTCCATCCATACGGAGCGAAGCGACGCTGTTTTCCTTGCGGTGGAAAGTGGACAAGCATTCCCTTCCTTCACCCCCTTTTTAATCAGCGGCGCTGCGCGCCGGATGGTTGGAAGCTCTCCCCGGCCGCGAGCCGGAATCCATGGGTGCTAGAATGGCCGCCCCCCGTCTGTTACGGCGTACAAGGACAAGGCTCTGGGCGATGCATGATGTGATCGCGGCGGTTGATCTCGGCTCCAACAGTTTCCGCCTCCAGGTCGGGCGCATCGTCAACGACCAGATTTACGCTCTGGACGGGTTGAAAGAGCCGGTGCGGCTGGCCGCGGGGCTGTCGGCGGACAAGTGGCTCGATGCCGACGCCCAGCAACGCGCCATCGTCGCCTTGCGGCAATTCCACGAGCGGCTGGCGGGGTTTTCGCCCGGGGCGGTGCGCGCGGTGGCGACGAATACCTTGCGGGTGGCGAAGAATGCCGCCAGTTTCCTGATCCGGGCCGAGGATGCGCTGGGTTTCCCGATCGAGGTCGTCGCCGGGCGCGAGGAGGCGCGCCTGATTTACGTGGGCGTCGCGCATACCTTGCCCGATCCGCATCGCCAGCAGTTGATCGTGGACATTGGCGGCGGATCGACGGAACTCATCATCGGCAAGAGTTTCGAGCCGGTGCTGCTGGATTCGCTTTATATGGGATGCGTAGGTTACAGCCTGCGTTATTTTCCCGGAGGGCGCATCGACAAACGCGCTTTCCGGGAAGCGGATCTGGCGGCGCGCCGGGAATTGCAGACGATCGTCCATGATTACCGCGAGGCGGGCTGGGAGATGGCGATAGGCTCCAGCGGAACCGCCAGGGCGCTGGCGGAGATTCTCGAAGGGAGCGGCCTGTCGGCGGGGGGGATCACGCGCGGCGGACTGGAGAAGCTGCGCGCGCTTTTTTTGCGCGCCGGACGGGTCGACGCGCTGGATCTGCCCGGCCTCAAGGGAGATCGCCTGCCGGTCATCCCCGGCGGGCTGGCGATCATGAGCGCGGTGTTCCAGGAATTCGGCCTGGAGCGCATGGCGTTTTCCGAGGGCGCGCTGCGGCTGGGGGTGCTCTACGATTTGCTGGGCCGCTATCACCAGCATGATTTGCGCGATGCCACGGTGGAGGCGTTCGTGGCCCGTTACCGGATCAATGCCGGGCAGGCGGCGCAGGTGGCCGATACGGCCTGCCATCTGCTCGCGCAGATCGAACCGGCCATGGGCGAGGCGTCTTGTCTCGATCGCCGTTTCTTGCGCTGGGGGGCAATGTTGCACGAGATCGGTATTTCGGTGGCGCACGCGGGTTATCACAAGCACAGCGCTTATATTCTCGCCAATGCCGATATGCCGGGGTTTTCGCGCATGGATCAGGGGCGGCTCGCGCGCATCGTGCTCGCGCATCGCGGCAAGTTGGAACGGCTGGCGGGGATCGATCCGGCCAGTACGGACTGGCTGTTGATCGTCTGCCTGCGGCTGGCGGTGGCGATTCACCGCGCCCGCGATAACCGCGGGGTGCCGGATATTTCCCTGACGCGGGGCAAGCATGGTTTCGTGGTCGAGACGCCGCCGGGCTGGCTGCAAAGCTTGCCGCTCACCGCGGCGGCCTTCGAGGAAGAGCGGCAACAGTGGCAATCGGTGGGGCGCGTGCTGACGTTGCGCGCGCGCGCGGCCCCGCCGCGTTGAATGTCCGCCACCGCGAAGCTGTATTTGTGATCTGTGTTTTGTATTGGATTTGTTCCGCCGATGTTGATCGACACGCACCTGCATCTCGATGCCGCGGAATTCGACGCCGATCGCGCGGCGGTGCTGGCGCGCGCCCGCGCCCGCGGCGTGGAAGGGTTCGTCGTGCCCGCCGTGGAGCGCGCGGGGTTCGGAAAAGTGCTCGCGCTGGCCGAGGCGGAGCCGGATGTCTTTCCGGCGCTCGGGATTCATCCGCTTCACACCGGGCGCGCCACGGACGATGATCTCGCCGCGCTCGATGATTTGCTCGGGCGGGGGCGCTGCGCGGCGGTGGGCGAGATCGGCCTCGATCATTACGCGCCGGGTTTCGATGCGGCGCGGCAGCAAGCGTTTTTCGTCGCCCAGCTCGAACTCGCCCGCCGCCACGATTTGCCGGTGATCCTGCACGTGCGCCGGGCGCAGGACGCCGTGCTCGCGGCCTTGCGGCGGGCGGGCGTCTCCGGGGGCATCGCGCACGCGTTCAATGGCAGTTTCCAGCAGGCTGGGGCTTTTCTCGCGCTGGGGTTCAGGCTCGGTTTCGGCGGCGCCATGACTTTCACGGGATCGCGCCGTATCCGCCGTCTCGCGGCGGAGCTGCCGCTGACCGCCATCGTGCTCGAAACCGACGCGCCGGACATGCCTCCGGCCTGGGGCAGGGGAGGGCGCAACGCGCCGGAAAACATCCGCCGCTACGCCGAAACGCTCGCCGCCCTGCGCGGCCTGCCGCTCGCCGAAGTCATCCGCGCCACCGGCGAAAACGCTTGCGGGGTGTTCCAGAGGACAAAAGACGGAGGATGGAGGACAGGGAAATGAGCAAGCGGATGTCGCAATGATGGACAAGATGATCCTGCGGCCGGCGCGCCCGTCCGACCATGCCGCCATCGAGAAGATCATCCATGAAGCGTTCAAGACCGCGCCCCGCGCGAGCGGCGATGAGGCGTGGCTCGCCCACAGGTTGCGCGCCGTTCCCGCGTTCGTGCCGGAACTGGATTTCGTCGCCGAGATGGCCGGGAACGTGGTCGCGGGCATTATGTACTCTCGCGGCAGCGTCGTGGGCGGCGCCGATCAATGGGAGACGCTCACGCTCGGCCCCGTCGGCGTCCTGCCCGCTTGCCAGCGCCGGGGCGTCGGCGCCGCGTTGATCCGGCATACGCTGGACATCGCCCGCGCGCTGGGCTTTCGGGCGGTGTTGATTTTCGGGCATGAAAGCTATTACCCGCGTTTCGGTTTCGAGGATGCCGCGAATTTCGGCATCACTACGGATAAAGGGGAAAACTTTCCCGCGTTCATGGCGCTGCCGCTTTATCCGGGCGCGCTGGAGGGGGTGCGGGGGCGGTTCATTTACGATCCGATATATACGAGTCTGGACAAGGCCGAATCGGCGGCGTTCAATGCCAGATTCCGTATTCCCGATCCCGATGTCGTGTTTCCGCTTCCGGCTTTCCTCGTGACTTATGTCAAGCCGACCCTTCGCAACAAAAATATCGTGGCGGGCGATTTCACTTATTTCAGCGATGTCGATTTCGAGCGCCACGTCACCCATCATTATGATTTCTACGGCGACAAGCTCATCATCGGCAAATTCTGCCAGATCGCCGCCGGGGTGGAGTTCATCATGAATGGCGCGAATCATCAGATGAATGCGGCCACGACATTTCCGTTCTATATTCTGGAAGGCTGGAAACAGGACGCGCCGCCGTTGTCGCAATTGCCCGTGAAAGGCGATACCGTGATCGGCAATGATGTCTGGATCGGACAAAAGGCGACGATCCTGCCCGGCGTCCATATCGGCGACGGCGCGATCATCGGCGCGAATGCCGTCGTGGGCGGGGACGTGGCGGCGTATTCCATTGTGGCCGGCAATCCGGCGCGATTTGTCCGGAAACGCTTCGACGATGAACTCACGGGTTTGCTCGAAGCGTTCAAGTGGTGGGATTTGCCGGTCGACGAGATTCAGCGGTTGATTCCCTTGTTGTCGGATGGCGATTTGGAAAAAACCAAGGCCAGATTGAAGAACGAATTGAAGAAAAGGCCGGCGGGTTGACGTTCTCGCCGCGCGCTTTGATCCATGCGCTCCGGCCCGGGTTCGGCGCAAGCGCGGAGGCATTCTTTCAAAGGGCGGCGCGAGCGGGCGCTAACGAACCATTTTCATCCAGCCGGTCAGCTCGACAACCTGATCCTCGTCATGGGCGATCGTCGCGCCTCCCAGTGATTGGGTGTCATCCTTCGACCAAGGGCTTTTCGTTGCCTTCTCGCTGTTGGCGTACAGGTTTTCCCGAAAATTGCCGAAGCGCGCGTCGACCACCGTGTCGAAATAATGGTCGAGGAAATTCGCCAGCGCGGGGGTGAGGCCGCTGATCGTCATCACGTTGCGCGAACGGGAAACGTATTCTCCCGAGACCGCGCCCGGCTCTTGCCCGCGTACATTCTGGAAACAGATTTTCAGGTCGTGCGGCAGGCCGTTGCTGTCGAGATAGACATGGCGATCCTCGCGCCCCTCCGCGCGGCCCGTGGGAAGACCGATTCCCGCCTTCAGCATGGCGTTGCGCAATTCCTTGTCGCACAGGGCGGTACGCGACAGATAGGAGCCTTGAGGATATCATCAGGCGCTCCCATTATCAGGGCTGCGGCTTTCAGATAGCTGGCTGCCGCGCCAAATGCCTTGGCTGCAGCGTTCAATATGGAACTGATCGCAAGCTCAAACTGCCTTTGCGAGATGATGTAGGATTGTTCCTGCACCTGCTCGAAATCGAATAAGCCGCGATACAGCCAAAGGGGCTTTCCAGTTCGCGCGCGGCGATGCCGGGGGTGTCGTCGCGCACTTCCACCCGCTCGGTGTGGCCGAGCGGATTGGTGATCTCCACCCAGCGCGCCGTGCCTTCTTCGCCGGTGGCAAAGCGGGTGGTGCCGTAGGGGGTCTCCAGCCGCTCGATGAAGGTGTCACCCGCGCGGTAGCGCCCCCGCGAGACGAGGCCCACGCCGTCGGTGACGGCGATGAGGCGGCCTTGACCGTCGTATTCGATCCGGGCGCGCTGGCCCGCCGGATCAACGAGGCCGGTGATCTTGAGCGGGTCGGCGTGGCGGTATTCGAGTACGGTTTTCTGGCCCGTGGCGTCGATCAGGTGGGTCAGGCGGTTTTGTCGTCGTAGTGGTAGGCGAGGATGTTGCCCGCCGGGTCTTGCTGTTGGGTGAGGAAGATGCGGCGCGGGAAGGTGTTTTGTCCGTCGCTGTGCGCGTAGATCTCGAGGCCGCCGTCGGCCAGGCGGCGCTCGTAGCGGATCGGGTCGCTGGAGACGAGCGCGAGCACGGATTGGTCGCGGATGTCGCGCGCGAAGGTTCGGGTGGCCGGATCGAAGTCCGTCCGGGTGAAGAAGCGCGTGCCGCCGCCGGGCAGGTAGCGCTGGAGTTTGCCGCCCACATCGTCCGGGATGGTCATATCGTGCGGGATGGTCATATCGTGCGGGATGGTCATATCGTGCAGGAAAGGCAAAGCATCGTCATTGCAAGGCGCTTGTCGCTGCGACAACCCTTCCCCCTCGTCATTGTGAGGAGTGAAGCGACGCGGCAATCCAGCGTTCCGTCCGGCGCGCAGCACCGCTGATAGGATCGCCAAGGAATCTCGCGGACTCGTTCGAGAGTCTTGCTGGCTCGTCTGAGAATGTCGCGGACTCGTTTGCCCTGTCACGTCGATACACATCATCAGAAATGAACTTTGCTCCAATAACCACCGAGCGCTTCCACGACAATATCTCCATCATACTTATATTAATGCAGTATAAATTTAATCAATCTTGCCACATCCTCGCGCAATGAATCGAAAAATCCAGACTGCCATTTTACATCCTGCCCACCAGCATGCAGCGTCAGGCAACTGCCAATAAAATTGCCTATCATCAGCCGGGAAGGGCTAGATACCTATGCCCGCTTGCGGGGGAGGGGAGTCCACATCGGATGGAGGGGAATCCATCGAAAGAATTCGTCATCGCGAAAGCCCTTCTCCCACCTCGTCATTGCGAGGAGCGCAGCGACGCGGCAATCCATGCAGCGGTTCAAAGCGGCCCTATTGGAATAGGTTCTTGGACCGCTGCAGGGCAATCGGCGGGGGAGTGCCAGAGACAATGAACAGGTTCTGAGCGCCGAAAAGCGCGTGGACTTTGAGCATACCCCGCTGGCGTGGCATGCTTGCGGTCATCCGTCTTCCACCCCATCTCCATCCATGAGCGCGATAAACCCCGGCAACGCCCCCGCCATTCTCATCACCGGCGCGGCCCGCCGCATCGGCGCCGCCATCGCGCGCGAACTGCATCGGCGCGGCGCGCGCGTCATCCTGCACTACCGCCGCAGCGCCGAAGCCGCCGCGGCGCTGGCGGCGGATCTCGAAACCATCCGCCCCGGCTCGGCCCGCACAGTACGCGGCGATCTTGGCATCGACGGCGTACCGGAGGCGGTCGCCGAAACCGCGCTGGCCTGCTTTGGCCGCCTCGATGCTTTGGTCAACAACGCTTCCGATTTCTTCCCCACGCCGCTTGGCACGATCGACGCCGCGGCATGGGAGCGCCTCATCGGCTCCAACCTCAAAGGACCGCTCTTCCTCGTCCAGGCGCTTGCCCCGGCGCTCACCGCGGCGCGGGGCGGCATCGTCAACATCGTCGACATCCACGCCGAACGCCCCTTGCGCCACTACCCGCTCTACTGCGCGGCCAAAGCGGCGCTGGCGGGGCTGACGCGCGCGCTGGCGATCGAACTCGCGCCCGCGGTACGCGTCAACGGCGTCTCGCCGGGGCCGGTCGCCTGGCCGGAAGACGAACAATTCCCGGCGGACGAGCGCGCGCGCATCGTCGCCCACACCCTGCTGGGACGCGAAGGCTCGCCACGCGACATCGCCGGCAGCGTAGCCTTCCTGCTGTTCGGCGCGCCCTACATCACCGGACAGATCCTCGCCGTCGACGGCGGACGCAGCAGCCATCTGTGATCGCGATGGCCCGAAAGGAGGATGGAAGAAAAATCAGCGGCGCTCTCGCGCCGGATGGTTGGAAGCCCTCTCCCGCCCTTCGGCCACCCTCCCCCGCAAGCGGGGGAGGGGAGTTCATCGGGAGAACTCGTCATTGCGAGGAGCGCAGCGACGTGGCAATCCAGTTCGTACCATGCGGAGCGCATCGACGCTGATTTCCTTGCGGCGGGGCACGGACAGGCGTCTCCTTCCTTCCTCCCTTTCTTTAGCGCGCGGGCGCGCTCGACCCGCGCGCCAAGTTACCATTACCACTTTTCATCGCCGCTTCGTTCCATGATCCTCGTCATTTCTCCCGCCAAGGCGCTCGATTTCGAGAAGCCGTTGCCCGCGCTGCCGTTGCCCGTGACGCAGCCCGATTTCCTCGATGAGGTGGCCGAACTGGTCGATCTCCTCCGCCCGCTCTCGCCCGCCGCGATCGCGGCGCTGATGAAAATATCGGACAAGCTCGCCAGCCTCAATGTCGCGCGTTATGCGGACTGGTCGCGGCCTTTCGCCATGGAGAACGCCCGCCCGGCCGTGTTCGCCTTCGATGGCGATGTCTATGACGGGCTGGCGGCGCGGAGCCTGGGTGTGGAGGGGCTTGCCTGGACGCAGGCGCATGTGCGCATTCTTTCCGGGCTTTATGGCGTGCTGCGTCCGCTCGATCTGATCCGGGCGTACCGGCTGGAGATGGGAACCCGGCTCGGCAATGCGCGCGGCAAGGATCTTTACGCTTTCTGGGACGGGAAGATCGGCGCGGCGCTCGCCGCTCCGCTGCGCGAAGAGGAAGCAAAAACGGGCGTTCCGGCTGTGCTGGTCAATCTGGCTTCGGCGGAGTATTTCAAGGCGGCGCGGGCGAGGACGCTGGCCGCGCGCGTCGTGACGCCGGTGTTCGAGGACTGGAAGGATGGGCGTTACAGGATCATCAGTTTTTACGCCAAACGCGCGCGCGGATTGATGGTTAACTATGCCGCCGGCAGGCGGGCCGGGAGCGTGGAAGACCTGCGCGGCTTCGACAGCGACGGCTATGCTTTTGCCGGCGAAGCCTCCGATGACGACAGGTGGGTATTCCGGCGGCGATGAGCGTTCCGGCGGCTCGACTCAGGGGGCGGGGGAGCGGTATTTGTTCCCCGGGACGAACAGCCGCGCGATGCCGTCCAGCCCGGTATGGTCGAGACAGCAATCGGCCACTTCGCGCAACGCCGGTTTGGCGCGGTAGGCCACGCTGAAACCGGCGGCGCGGAACATCGGGATATCGTTGGCGCCGTCGCCGGCGCACAGGACATCTTCCGGCGCGAGGCCCAGCGCATCGCGGGTCGCGGTGAGGCGGTCCGCCTTGGCCTGGCCGTCGACGATGGCGCCGCTCACTTGGCCGGTGAGGCAGCCATCGCGTATCTCCAGTTCGTTGGCCCACGCATAGTCAAAGCCCAATTCGCGCTGTATGCGGTCGGTGAAATAAGTGAAGCCGCCCGAAACCAGCGCCGTGCGCACTCCGGCGGCCTTGAGGCGGGCCATGAGCGCTTCGGCGCCGGGATTGAGGCGGATTCGCTTGGCGTGGACTTTCGCCAGCGTCTGTCCGGGCAGCCCGGCGAGGAGCGCCACGCGGCGGGTGAGCGAAGTGCGGAAATCGATTTCGCCGCGCATGGCCGCGTCCGTGATCGCCGCGACCTTGGCCTTGAGTCCGCGCATGTCGGCGATTTCGTCGATGCACTCGATATTGATCAGGGTGGAATCCATGTCGGTGACGAAAAGGCCGAAGTCGCCAAGCCGCCGCCCCGGAGGCACCCACGCCCAATCGAGCGCGGCCTCGGCGCAGAGCGCGGCGACGGCGCGTTCCGTGGCGATGTCGCGTTTCGCGTCTTTGAGGCGGGCGGCGCGGGCGTCGATGTTCTCGATGGCGCGCGCCTGGGTCAATTCGGCCAGGCGCTGGAGCGTGGCGGGGCCGGGTGCGGGATTTTCGCCCTGCACGACCAGATTCATGCGGCGGCGCTCCGGCTCTTCAGCGCTTCGCGCAACACCGCGTCGGCATGGCGGATCATGTCCACCGTGGTTTCCCAGCCGACGCAGGCATCCGTCACCGAGCAACCGTATTTGAGCCGGGACGGATCGGCGGGGATTGGCTGATTGCCGGCGACGAGATTGCTTTCGACCATCAGGCCCACGATGGAGCTATTGCCGTCGCGGATCTGGTGGACAACATCTTTCATGACCAGCGGTTGCATTTCGGGCTTTTTCCATGAATTGCCGTGCGAACAGTCGATCACGATATTGCGGGGCAGCCCGGCCCTGGCAAGCGCCTGTTCGGCGAGCGAGACCGAGACCGAATCGTAATTGGGCCGCTCGCCGCCGCGCAGCACGAGATGGCCGTAACGGTTGCCGCGCGTGCGCAGGATGGCCGATTGCCCCTGCATGTCGATGCCGAGGAAACTATGCGAATTGGCCGCCGAGACAATGGCGTTGACCGCCGCCGCCACGTCGCCATCGGTGGTGTTCTTGAAACCGACCGGCGTGGACAGGCCGGAAGCCATCTCGCGGTGAGTCTGCGACTCCGAAGTGCGCGCGCCGATGGCTGTCCATGAGATCAGATCGCCGTAATACTGCGGCGCGATCGGATCGAGCGCCTCGGTGGCGATCGGCAACCCGAGCCGCGCCACCGCGAGCAGGAACTGGCGCGCTTTTTCCATGCCCGCGTCGATGCGGAAAGAATCGTTCATATAAGGGTCGTTGATATACCCCTTCCATCCGGTCGACGTGCGCGGCTTCTCGAAATAGACCCGCATCGCCAGCAACAGCGTACCCGCGACCTCATCGGCGAGGCCGCGCAGCCGCCGGGCATAGTCGAGTCCCGCTTCCGGATCGTGGATGGAACAAGGGCCGACGATGACGAAAAGGCGCGCGTCCCTGCGGTCGAGAATATCGGTAAACGCTTGCCGTCCCGCGATGACCGTGGCGGCGGTTTCGCTGTCCAGCGGCGTTCTGGCCTTGATTTCCTCGGGCGAGGGCATGTGGTCGGTGGCACGGATATTGATGTTTTCGGTCTGGATGACAGACATTTCAGGCTCCGCCGGCGAGGCAGGGAAAGCGGGCGATTGTAACTCCCATCGGGGGGCGGGGAGCAGGGAGCGGATTTGAATCAGCGTCGAGTCGAGTCGAGTCGTTTCACCAACGGCGAAAGCGGCCGGCAAGTCCTGCTCGCCCAATTCGGAGTGTGTGGATACTTATGGCCGGAAAGACGGGCATGCGCGGACACGGTGCGGAAAGCGCGCCGGGGATGCACCATGATGGTGCCTCCGCGCCGTCCTTTCCTGCACCACAACGGGGAAGTTACAGCGCCCGCGAGTCAACCCATTGATTAAAAAGAAAATATCGCGGCTGGCACAAAGCGTGCATGACCGGCGGCGCGACACATCCACGCCTGTGCGTCCCATTCATTACCTTGTTTGCAGGAGATCATTCATGCGCATACATGCCAAAACCATGGTTCCCGCGCTTGTCGCGGCGCTGTCATTCACCGGTGCCGCCCATGCCGAAGAAGCGAGTCCTTTCAGCGCCAACGTCAGCCTCGTCAGCGACTATGCCTATCGCGGCGTGTCGCAGACCAACGAAAGCGCCGCCCTCCAGGGCGGTTTCGACTTCAAGCACGGCAGCGGCGTCTATGTCGGGGTGTGGGGGTCGAGCATTTCGTGGCTGCGCGACGCCGAGCGCGGCCTCGACGTCTCCTCGCGCAACAGCGTCGAACTCGACCTGTACGCCGGTTATGCCAAGGAATTCGGCGATTTCGGCATCGACGTCGGCGTGCTGCACTATGGTTATCCGGGTGATTTCGACCGCGCCTGGAAAAACGCGACCGGCCTGGAAAACCCGAACACGACCGAAGGCTATGTCGCCTTCTCGTGGAAATTCGTGTCGTTCAAATACTCGCGCGCCTTCACCGACCTGTTCGGCGCGCCCGACTCGAAAGGCAGCGACTACCTCGACCTGTCGGCCTCTTATGAAGTGCTCAAGAACCTGAGCCTGGACGCCCATGTCGGCAAGCAGCGCATCACCGGCCCCGGCGTGTCGTACCTGGACTGGAAACTGGGCGCGACCTACAACCTCGGCGGCTTCGATCTCGGCCTGCATTACGTCGACACCGATATCGACGACGCCGACAGCGTCGATGCCGATGCCCGCATCATCCTTTCCGTCAGCAAGTCGTTCTAGCCGCGGCCGTTCCCGACCCCGGGCTGGCGGCGGATGGGCCGCCCCGGCCCGCTCACAGGAGAAAAAAAATGAAATTCGTCAGTGCCATCATCAAACCCTTCAAGCTCGATGAAGTGCGCGAAGCGCTCTCCGCCATCGGCGTGCAGGGCATCACCGTCACCGAGGTCAAGGGATTCGGACGCCAGAAAGGGCATACCGAACTTTATCGCGGCGCCGAATACGTCGTCGATTTCCTGCCCAAGGTCAAGATCGAAGCCGCCATCCGCGACGATCTGCTCGACCAGACCATCGAGGCCATCGAGAAATCCGCCTCCACCGGCAAGATCGGCGATGGCAAGATTTTCATCTTCGATCTGGAACAGGCCATTCGCATCCGCACTGGCGAGACCGGAGCCGACGCCCTGTAAAACGGAGAAAGTGGAAATGAAAAAATTATTTACGATTTTGATGACGATCACGGCGCTCGCGTTTGGCGCGGCGGGAACCGCCTTCGCCCAGGATGCGGACAGCGGCGACGGGCCGGTGGTGGTGGAAGAAACCATCACGATCGTCGACGCCGGGACGGAAGCGCCCGCCGAAGCGGCAAAACTGGATACCGGCGATACCGCCTGGATGCTGACGTCCACGATGCTGGTCATCCTGATGACCATCCCCGGCCTGGCCCTTTTCTATGGCGGACTCGCCCGCACCAAGAACATGCTCTCGGTGCTCATGCACGTTTTCGTCATTTTCTGCCTGACGACGACGTTATGGTTCATCTATGGCTACTCGCTGGCGTTTTCCAATCCGGAAAGCGGCGCGGGGCCGATCCTGGGCAATCTGGACAAGCTCTTCCTGGCGGGCGTCACGATCGACAGCCTCAACGGCACTATGCCGGAATATGTCTGGATCGCGTTCCAGTCCACCTTCGCCGCCATCACCACGGCGCTGATCGTCGGCGCTTTCGCCGAGCGCATCCGCTTCTCCGCCGTCGTCATCTTCGCCACGCTCTGGTACACCTTCAGCTACGTGCCGATGGCGCACATCGTCTGGGGCGGCGGCTTCCTGGGAACGGACGGCGCGCTCGACTTCGCCGGCGGCACCGTGGTGCACATCAACGCCGGCATCGCCGGTCTGGCGGGCGCTTTCCTGCTCGGCAAACGGCTCGGTTTCGGGCGCGAAGCCTTCACGCCGCACTCGCTCACCCTCACCATGGTGGGCGCTTCCCTGCTGTGGGTCGGCTGGTTCGGCTTCAACGCCGGGTCGGCCGCGGCCTCCAACGGCCTGGCCGGGCTGGCCTTCGTCAACACCATCCTCGCCACCGCCGTGGCGACCCTGGCCTGGCTGGCGGGCGAATCCATCTTCAAGAGCCATCCCTCCAGTCTCGGCGCGGCTTCCGGCGCGGTGGCGGGCCTCGTGGCGATCACCCCCGCGGCGGGCTTCGTCGGCCCGGTCGGCGCGCTGGTCATCGG
>JAIRLA010000099.1 GCA_031259795.1 Azoarcus sp. | reverse complement strand
GCTGGTTTGCGCCGGAAGCGCGTTTCCGGCATGGGCCGCGAACGGAATCCGCAGTGCCGAAGCCCTGCTCACGTCCGAAACCGGCATCCAGTCGCCGCAGCCCGCGCGCTGCGGCAGTGTTTCTCTTCCCGCGCCCACACGCATCGCCCTCGATCCGGTCAGCGCGGCGCAAGCGGAAAGCGTGCTGGCAAAACGTGCTGGCGAAAGCAAGCGCGGCGTACCGAAGCAGATCGGTTTCGCGCGCGAGGTAACGGCCCTGGAAAATTCCGCCATGACCCATGGGCAGTTTGCCTGGCAGGCGCAGCCCGACGGCGGACAGGCCGCGGCGATCGCCATTGTTTCGCCGGGAGCGGTGGGGATACAGTTGGGCGTGCGTGTCTTCAAGCTACCCGCGCAAGCCGTGCTCCGCGTCCATGCGCCGGACGATGGCGATGTGTCTGAAACCAGCGGCCGGGAAATCCTCGACCTGATCGCGGCCAACGTGCTTTCCGGCGACACCAGCGAGGCGGCGCATACATGGTGGACGCCGACGGTCGAAGCCGAAGAAGCCGTGCTCGAAATCATCCTGCCGCCCGGTATTTCGCCCGAAACGGTCGAGATCGCATTGCCGAGAGTTTCCCACCTGTTCGCCTCCGCAAGCACGGGATGGGAAGTGCAGGGCGCGTTCGCGACACAAGCGGCGGCGTTGTCCTGCCAGCCGGACGTGAGATGCCACCCGGACTGGGACACGGCGAGCCGGGCAACGGCGCGCATGACTTTTACCGACTCGACTGGCACATATATATGTACCGGCACCCTTCTGAACGACAACGATGCGGCGACGACCATTCCCTATTTCCTGACGGCAGAGCACTGCATCTCGACCCAGGCCACGGCGTCGACCCTGATTACATACTGGTTTTATCGCTCGCCTTCCTGCAACGGCGCGAGCTATGACGAAAAGATGCAGCGGCTCACTGGCGGCGCGACCCTGCTCTACCATGCCGCCTCCACCGATATCTCTTTCCTGAAACTCAATGGCGCGCCGCCGGCGGGCGCCGCCTATGCTGGCTGGCAGACCGGCGCGCCGGTCAGGGGCGCAGCGGTGACCGGGGTTCACAACCCGCGCGGAGATCGGCAAAAAATCGCCTTTGGCGCGATTTCCCACTTGGTCAACCTTTATGGCGTGCCTCTTCACTCTTCCGGTAATCCGGCTTACATCGAAGCTAGATGGAGCAATGGCGCGATCGAAAAAGGCAGCAGCGGCTCCGCTCTGTTCGATAACGGCAGCCAGAAGCTCATCGGACAACTATATGGGGGGTATGACTCGGACGTTTGCTCCGGAACCTACGGTTATTACGGACGGTTCGACCTCGCTTTCAACGACAGGCTCCACGAGTTCCTCGATCCCGCCCCGGCAGTGACGCCGCCCGCGTCTCCCCCATCGACGCCTTCGACGATGCGGCTACGCGACGCCATTTATCTTTATGGCCTGCCGGTCGCCGCGGATCGGGCCAAGACCCTCGTGGGCTACAATTGCGACGTATTCCAGCTCCTGCTCGATGTCAATTCCGGTTATACCGACATTGTCCTGCACGAGAGCAGCGCCACGAATTATCCTGATCGCATCTACGATCAGGCGGCGATGTTCTCGTATGCGCAATATTCCGCAGCTTCGCGCAAGGCGTTCGGGCTACGCAGCAACAGCGGCGGGACAGGACAGATCGGCACGGTGACGGCTTTCGGCTATTGCTTTTCGACCCGCGCCGATGCGAAGGCGCTGCTGCACGACGCCGCCACGGGCACTTGCCAATTGTCGAACAAGACGACCGTTTCTTGCGGCACGGATCTTCCCGCCACGCATCCCTGAAACCGCACGGCGACGCCGGAACGGGCAATGACATCATGGGCGGGCGCCGCTTGGCGTCCGCCCATGCCTGTTTCAGCGCAAGGGGAAAAACTGGCGCAGGCGAATGGCGAAGTATTTGAGGCGGTCGCGGTCGAAGAGCATGTGCCGCCCCATATTGCCCAGCCAGGCGAAGGAAGCGCGCACTCCCGGAGCAAAGCCGGGGCCTCCCCGGCGCAGCAGGCGGAAGGGCATGTGCATGAGCAGGATTTTCCATACCGGCAAGACCATGCGCGCGCGGCGTCCGGAACTCATGGTTTTCTCCCTTCGCTGAGCATGAGATGCTGCGCGCGCGCCAATGCCGTGGCCAGCGGCGTGCGCAGGCGCGCAAACGGAGCATAGCGCCAGGGCAACAGGGCGAGTTTCGCCCGGAGTGTGCGTGGATGCAGGAAGTCGCGCCAACGCACGCTGCGCGCCGAAATGTCGAGCAAATCGTCGTGGCCGAAATCCTCGGTGTGGGCCAGGCGGCCCAGTTCGGCGACTTCGCGCGGCGAGGGATAGACCACCGCGCGCTCGATGAGGGCCAGGGCGTATGGCTTGAGCGCGTCGAAGCCGAAACCGGTGAGCCGTTGCGCGGCGTGGAAGTGCTCCAGGCAGAGCAGCACGCCTTCCTGCATGGCCGCGATCAGCGGATTGCAACGGATTTCCGCCTGCCGGTCGGGGGCGTCGTCGTTTTTGAGCACAGGTTCGACCGCGCCATCCGCCCCGCGCCGGTAGCCGGTCGTGGTGGCATGCGGCGCGCGCGCGCCCTGCTCGAAGAGTTCTTCAAAATCGCAGGCGGCGCGTTCCTGGGGTTCGCCGCGGCGGCGATCCAGCATCAGCCCTTCGATCGCGCCCTGGGCAAGCGCCTCCGCGTGCATGCCGTCCACCAGTGCGAAGTAATAGCCGTCGATGTGCGGGCAGCTTTCCGCGCCGCCAAAGGCCGAGGTCATGAAACGCTGGATGGTGCCGTTCCAGCCGATGTCGACCATGGCCACGCGCGCATGGTCGAAAAACCCCAGGCCGGCGAAGTAGTCATGCAGCAAGGCCCGCGCTTCCTCGCCGGCGGGGCGGACTTTTTCCTGCACCCTTTCATCGGCGAGGAAAGCGGCGAGACGGGGATCGCTCCAGTTGGAAATGCGTTCATCGAGCGTGGCGAACCCATGTTCGCGGGCAATCCCGGCGAAACTCTCCGCCGCGAGACCGTAAGTCTTGAGGATGGATTGCAGGCCGCGCTGCTTGGGGTTGTACAGTCCGATGAGGGCGCGTTCGCAGTCCAGCCCGTCGGCCAGCGCCGCGCTGGCCACGACCCGGCGGCTGGCGTAGGCGTAGATTGCCGGCGGCAGTCCGATGCCCGTCAGCGTTCCCCAGGCTTCATACATGCGGAGAAAAAGCGCGCCATCGCGGGCGAGGAAAAACACCCGTTCCGGGCGATCGCGCCGCACACGCTCGACGAGGCCGAGGAGGAAGCAGCAAAAAACCGGCCCCAGGACTTCCAGCCCGTACTGGAAAAAGAAATCGTCGAGCTTGGCGCGCTCGTCGGAGCGCAGCCGTTCGGCGAGGACTTCGGCCAGCATCCGGCCCGGCCATACCCCGCCGCGCTCGGCAAATATCGCCGCGCTTCGCTGGCGGCGGCGGCGGCGGCGTTCGTGGCGTTCATCGAAAAAGACGCCCGCCAGTCCCATGCGCACGGGCGCGAGGGCATCGGAATGGAAATTGTCGCCCACGTGCAATACTCTGTCGGCGGCCAGCCCTTCCCGCGCCAGCATTTCGGCAAAGAGCCGCCCGGAATACTTGCCGATGCCGTGCTCGGACGACACGTAAATGCAGTCGATCAGGCCGCTGTAACCGAGATCGTCGAGCAGGCGGCGCAATTGGCGCTCTCCGAGATACATGTCGGAAACGGCGACGATGCGCAACCCCGCGGCGCGCGCCCACTGCAAGAACAGGCGCGCGGCGGGCTTGGCCGTCAGGGCGAGGCGCTCGAACTCGTATTCGCGCCCGGCCACGAATCCGGCCAGATCCGCCTGCTCTTCCGCCGTGTGCCGCGGCGCTACCCGCGCGATCCAGCCGGCGACGATGTCGTCGTGATGACACTCATGATCGCCGCCCGCCGCTTGGGCGGCCGCGCGCAATTGCGCCTCGACTTCCCCGCGCGCCGCCAGGATGCCATCAATATCGGCATTGCCGATGCGCTCTCCGAGGCATTGCGCCACCCGCCTGGCGATGTGTCCGGGCGGTTCGATCACCCGCGCCACGAGCGTGTCGAACACATCGAGCGACAGCGCATCGAGCCGCGTCCGCCGCGCTTCGACCAGGCGGCGCAGGGCGGCATAACTGCCCGCGCGCAGTACCGGCGCATTGGCCATGGCCAGCAATTGGCGCGCGCTCGCATACCAGCCCGCGAGCCGCACCCGCGCCGAAGCGGTCTTCAACCGCCATGCGCTGATGAGCGGGCGGCGGCGGAACTCGTTGATTTCATGGCGCAAGGCTGCGATTTCGTGATCGCGCTCGGCGATCCGCTCATCGCGTTCCGCGATCCAGTGGTCACGTTCTTCGATCCAGTGGTCACGCTCCGCGATCCACTGGTCACGGTCATCGACCAGCTTTTTCCAGTCGCGGTCCTTGGCCGTCGATGCTTCATGCTGAAGGGCGAGCAGTATTTCCTGTTCGTGGCGCTCGGTGCGCGCCCACTGCGAACCCAGATGGCGCAGGCGCGCCGCGGCGCGCGCGCTGTTCTTTCCCCGCCCGGCGAGCAGCGCCGGCATGTGCTCGCGCAACAAGGCCGCTGTTTCCAGATTGGCGTGCAGCGGGCTTTCGCTGATCGTGTTCGCCTCATGCAGGCGGTAATCGAGCAAGGGTTCGTCGATCCAGCCCAGGCGCGCGCCGTGGATCAGGGCGCGCAGCAGGAAATCGTAGTCGTGAACATAGCGGTGTGCGCTGAATGGCGCGAGCTTCTCCCACAGGCGGCGCGAAAATACGAAATTCGACGTGGTCATGAACACGTTGCCTTCGAGCAGGGTCGCCGTCCAGTCGCCCGTCTCGCGCCAGACCGCCTTGAGCCGGGCGAAAGCGTCGATCCACCAATGCGCGGCGACCGCCCGCCCGGCGGCGTCGATCAGGCGGATGTCCGTACCGGCCAGATCGCACGGCCCATCCCGCAACAGGGCAAGGCAGCGCGCGAGGCGTTGCGGCGCGTAGCGGTCATCCGAATCGAGGATGGCGAGATAATCGCCGCGCGCCTCATCCAGCGCCGCGTGCAGGGTGGCGTGCGCGCCCAGATTGGCGTCGTTGCGGACGATGCGGAGCCGGGCGTCGCGCATTTCCCGCAACACCCGCCAGCTCTCGTCGATGGAAGCGTCGTCGCGGACGACGACTTCGAGCGGCACATCCTGCGCCAGCGCGCTGGCGACAGCTTCAGCCACGTAAGGCGCGTGGTTGTACGAAGGAATGACTATGCTGACGAGCGGAGAAGACGGCATGCGTTATACCGGAGACAAAATAAAAATACATCCGGGGCGAAATTGATCATGCGGCTTCGTATGGTACCGCATTGCGTCACAATCGCCCCAGCAAGGCGTACAAGGCAAGGGCAAAATTATCCAGCGGGCGCTGGCGGCGGGCGCCGCTTTTCCCGAGGGCATGCAGCGCGGCGAGGCCGCGGCCATCGAGGGCGCGGCGGAAATGGGCCAGCGCGGCGCGATTGGGCGCGGCCAGCAGATCGGCATGGGCCTCCAGCGCGGCGGCATGGCTGGCGTTCCAGCGCCGCATGCGTCCGGCGGCAAACCAGCGCAACCGGTCGAGACGGGCCGCCCAGCCGCGATTGTGCCCCATCACATTGTCCGGATGCTGGCGATAGTCGATTGCCGGCAGGGGATCGTACACCACCCGCCCGCCCGCGCCGCTCACCAGCAAATAAAGCCACCAGTCGTGCGAGGCGACGCCTTCGACCGGGCCGCAACGGCGCAGCAATTCGCGGGCGGCGGCATTGAATACCATCGTGTTGGCGCCGGCATAACTCTGCACCAGCGCATTGGCGAACGAAGGCTGCGCCGTGAAAAGCGGCGATAGCCCCATGGCGCGTCCTTCCCCGTCGATGAGCCGCGAGCGTCCGCCATAGAGCCGCGCCGGATGCCCCTCGTCCGGCGTCCCCGCGAGCGCCGCGAGGGCGCGGGCGAGCTTGTCCGCGTGCCACACATCGTCCTGATCGCAAAACGCGAAATAATCGGCGTGCGCGTCGTCGACCTCCGCATGGCAGGCAAGCGACAGGAAATTGGCGACAAAACCGCGGCGCGGGCCATCGCACAAGCGCACCCGCCCGCCGCCGGCTTCGGAGGCAAACCCGGCGACGATGGCGCGCGTCTCGTCGCACGAACCATCATCGGATACGAAAAGACACCAGTTGCGATGGCTCTGCGCGGCGAGACTGGCAAGCTGCGCCCGCAGGAAGCGCGCGCCATCGAGGCTCGCCAGCAATACGGCGACCAGCGGATCGGCGGCGGCGGTCACGGCATTCGTTCCCGCCCGGCCTTCGACAAAGCCATCGGGATCGACCACATTCCGCGCACGGCGGGTTTCACGCGCGAAGCGGGATATTGGCCGCGGGCATGGTTTTCCCGCGCCGGAAAGGCGCGCTCGGGCATTGATTGGACCGATCTCCGTCCCAACTTGCGACATAGGCTCGATGCGGATGTTTGGCGCATTCTTCCGATGGACTCCCTTCGTGCGATGAAACGCCCCTCCCCCGCTTGCGGGGGAGGGAAGTGTCCATCGCAAGAACTCGTCATTGCGAAAGCCTCCCCCTCGTCATTGCGAGGCGCGCAGCGCCGTGGCAATCGTGGGGATGCTCCAGGCGGTGACTTTGGCGGCGACCAGGATCGTCTGCCAGTTTTTACTCAGGGCGATTTGTTCTTCGCGCCGGTGCGGCAGCCAGTCGAGTCTTTGAAACATGATGAGATTCCTCCAGATGGAAGTCGAGTAGGTTACAACGGGTGAAACGGATTTGCGCCAGACATCGACGCGCGGTGTATCCGCCTGAATGCGGAATGTGTCTACCAGAACGCGGGGCGCGTTTACCAGAACGCGGGGCGTGTCTACCAGAACGCGAGGTGCGTTTACCAGAACGCGGGGCGCGTTTACCAGAACGCGGGGCGCGTTTACCAGAACGCGGGGCGCGTTTACCAGAACGCGGGGCGTGTCTACCAGAACGCGGAGCGTGTCTACCAGAACGCGGGCGCATTCTTCCGATGGACACTTCCCTCCCCCGCTTGGCGGGCGAGAGGGTGGCCGAAGGCCGGGAGAGGGCTTCCTTCCATGCGGAGCGCATCGACGCTGATTTCCTTGCAGTGGGGCGCGAACAAGCGTCTCGTTCCTCCCCCCCCCCTTTTTATCCAGCGGCGCTGCGCGCCGGATGGTTGGAAGCCCTCTCCCGGCCCTGACGGGCCACCCTCTCGCCCGCCAAGCGAGGGAGGGGAGTCCACATCGGACGGAGGGGA
>JAIRLA010000087.1 GCA_031259795.1 Azoarcus sp. | reverse complement strand
AGCGCCAAGCGCATCCACCAAGCGACGGACACCCTGGAAAACCGGGTCGAAGAACTGAAGCAGTCCGAACTCACCTCCGCCGCCCTGATCGAAGAACTGGCGGATTTACAGGCCGGCATTCGGCGCGCGCTGGAAGGCGCAACCGTCAAAAGCGAAAAAAACAACAACAGGCGTCTTGTCGTCGTTGCCTGACGCGGGCGGAGATCAAGTCGCCCCGTCTCGTCATTGCGAGAGCTCCCCACCTTGTCATTGCGCCCCCCCCCACTTCGTCATTGCGAGGAGCGAAGCGACGTGGCAATCCACTGCGTTCTGTCCGGCGCGAAGCGCCGCTGTTTCGGAGTGTGCAAATAGCTATGCGCGCGTAGACAGGTAATCGAGCGCGATCCTTTTTTCCGTACCCTTTCCGGGAAAACCACGGCCCGATGCCGTGTGCCGGTATCTGGCCGTTCCGCGTCACGCGAACAGCGCGCCCACGCTCGCTCCGCTGTGGATACGTTCGATGGCCGCGGCGAAAAGCGGGGCGATGGTGAGTACGGTCAGTTTGTCGAAGCGTTTTTCCGGCGCGACGCGCACGGTGTTGGTGACGACGATGGAATCGATCGGCGCGGCGCGCAGGCGTTCGATGGCCGGGCCGCATAGTACGCCGTGCGCCGCTCCGGCATGGATGCTGCGCGCGCCGGCGGCGCGCAGGGTTTCGATCGTCGACACCAGGGTGCCGGCGGTGGAGATTTCGTCCTCGAAAATCACGGCATCGCGCCCGCTCACTTCGCCGATGACTTGCCCTTGCTTGACCATGGTGTCGCTGATGCGGCGCTTGTCGATGATCGCCATGGGGATGCCGAGCCGTTCCGAGAAACGCCCGGCCCGCTTGGCGCCGCCAGCGTCGGTGGCGACCGCGACCATGTCCGACAGGTCGTAGTGCTGGCGGAAATGTTCGGCGATGACCGGGATCGCCGTGAGGTGGTCGACGGGGACGCTGAAGAAGCCATGCACTTGGTCGGCGTGCAGGTCCATGGTCAGTACGCGATTGGCCCCGGCCGTGACGAGCATGTCGGCCATCAGCCGCCCGGTGATCGAGATGCGCGGTTTGTCTTTCTTGTCCGAGCGTGCGTAGGAGTAATAGGGGATCACCGCCGTGATGCGCTGCGCCGAGGCGCTGCGCAGGGCGTCGAGCGCGATCAGCAGCTCCATGATGTGGTCGCTGACCGGCGCGGTGAAGGATTGCACGACGAAGACGTCGCGCTCGCGCACGTTTTCCAGGATCTGCACGTGCAGGTTGTCGTTGGAGAAGCGCGAGATTTCGAGGCGGGAGAGCGGAACGCCGAGGCGCTGGCATATTTCGCCGGCAAGGGCGTCGTTGGCGTTGCAGGCGAAGACTTTGAGGGCGTTTTTCATGGCGGCGCGGCTCCAGGGGGGGGAAGGGAAGTTCCGGGGATCAAGGATAAAGCAGGAACGGACGGCGGGTTTCGCGCCACGCGGCTTCGTCGGCCGCCGCCAGCGCGTCGAGATCGTCCGGCGCGGCGGCGGGATCGTCCACCCATTCGCGCAGCAGCGGAGTGCCGTTGATGAGGTCGATCGCCAGGCGGCCATGCTCGTATTCGTAGGGGAAATCGCGCCACAGCGGATAGGCGGGGTCGAGCCGGCGCAGGGCTTTGAACGCCAGGGCCATCAGCCGCCACGGGCGGAACGCGGTATGGTCGTAATGACCGGCGTCGGTGTGGATTTGTATGCCCGCGCACAATTGCCCGGCATGCTTGTGGAACGTCGGCTCGAACCAGCATTCGCGCAGGCGGCAGCCCGCCAGCCAGGCGGGCGCGAGCGCGCGCATTTCGGCGATGAGCGCGCGCGCCTCCAGCCCCGGAGCGCCGAAGAGTTCGAGCGGGCGGGTGACGCCGCGCCCTTCGGACAATGTCGTGCCTTCGAGCATCACCGTGCCGGCGTAGGCGCGCGCCATGAACACATTGGGCGCGTTCGGGCTGGGATTGACCCATGAGCGTTCGGCGAGCGGCCAGCCGTGGCCCGGCGCTTCTTCGGGCCGCCAGTTTTCCATGGCGATGATCCGGCAATCGACATCGAGCTTCAGCGTGGCGATGAACCAGCGCGCCAGTTCGCCAAGGGTGAGGCCATGGCGCATCGGCAGCGGCCCCGCGCCGACGAAACTTTCCCATCCCTCGCGCAGCAACAGCCCTTCCACGGGACGCCCGGCGGGGTTGGGGCGGTCGAGCACCCAGACCGATTTGCCGTGGCGGGCCGCTTCTTCGAGCACGTAACGCAGGGTCGTGATGAAGGTGTAGACGCGGCAGCCCAGATCTTGCAAATCGACGAGCAGTACGTCGAAGCTGTCCATCATCGCCGCGTCCGGGCGGCGCACTTCGCCGTAGAGGCTGAACACCGGGATGCCGTGTACCGGGTCGATGTAGTCGGGCGATTCGACCATGTTGTCTTGCTTGTCGCCGCGCAGTCCGTGCTGCGGGCCGAACGCGGCGGAAAGTTCCACGCCGGCGAGCGCCGCCAGCGCGTCGAATGCGTGGGTCAGATCGCGCGCGACCGAGGCGGGATGGGCGAGCAGCGCCACCCTGCGGCCCGCGAGCGGGCGGACGAGGCCCGGGTCGGCGAGCAGGCGGTCGAGGCCAGCGGCGAACGCCATGCTCATCGCGCCGCCAGCCGGGTATCGAGTTTCAGTGTCCAGCCGCCGGAGTGATGGAAATCGGGCTGTTCCGCCGGATGATGGACGGCCCAGTATTCGAGACGGCCATCGTCATGCTCGATCACCGCCGTCAATCCGGCGCGCAGGACGGGGCCGGAGGGCAGGAAGACGGAGGGCAGGCCGACTTCGAGCGTGAGGCCGTCACCGCGCCGCGTGCAGGCGATGGCGGGCGGCGGCGCGGTTCCGGCGTCGATCCGGCGCGCGAGTTCACGGTAACGCTGGAACTGGCTCGCCGCCCATGGTCCGGCGGGCGAGAAATTGAACTCGTGATACGCCTCCTCGCCGGGCGCGGCAAGGAATACTTCAAAACAAGTGTGTCGCCACAGGGGATCGCGGGGCGGATCGTCCGCCGTCGGCAGGCGCAACGCCTCGATGCGCCCTTCGAGCGCGAACACGAAACGCGCGCCGCCTCCGGGCAAGGCGGCGAGCGTCGACAGCAATGCCGAAACCGCCGGCGGCCCGCCATCCGCGGGCGATACCGAGACGAAAGGACGCAGGCCGACGGTAATGGCCGGAATCCTGGAAGCTGGCGGAACGTTTGAAGTCATGGTTGTCAGGGATCGGGGATCGAGGATCGGGAAGATAACCGGGCGCGCGGCGCCCGCATATTAAATCCGATACCTGATACCTGATTCCCCGCCCCTTACTCGTTGAGCAACCGCATGTCGAATCTGTTCGTGGCAAAGCTGGTGGAAGTGTTCGGAGTCCCCGGCGTGGCGGGTTTGCAATGGCCGGCATGGGAGAAGGCCAGCGTCCCGAGCCGCCGCGCGACCACGCTCGCCACTTCGCGGCGGAATGTTTCCTGTACTTCATCGGTGGCCAGGGCCAAGGCGGCGGGATTGATTTCGAGGTAGGTCAGCGGCTCCAGCGAGACGACCGACATCATCTGGCAGTGCTTGAGGCTGTCGAGCCAGGCCAGTTCGCCAAATATCGTTCCCGGGCCAAGCTCCATCACCCGCCGGCCATTGACCGACAGTTCGACCCGCCCTTCCAGCAGCACGCCGAAACGCTGCTCGCTATCGCCCTCGCTCACCAGCTTGACGTGCCTTCCCACCTTGCGCCATGTGCTGATCCGCAATATTTCCCACAGATCGACATCATCGAATTCGGTAAAGAAACCCTGCTTGCGCAGCATCGCAAACCGCAAAGTGTCGTGGCGGACATCTTCCTCGTCGACGATCTTGTAGCGCACCGCCGCCAAGTCCTTGGCGAACTCCGCGCCGTTCTTGTAGCGCGAGTAGAGGTCTTTTTCCATCGCCTTGCGGATCACCGCGTCCACCCGTTCGGAGACATCCGGGTTGAGCTGCGATACCGAGGGAGGATCGGCATTGATGATCTTGTAGACGAGTTGCGCCGGGTTGACGGCGCGGAAGGGCAGCCTCCCGGCAAGGAGATGGAACATCACCACGCCAAGCGAATAGAGATCGGTTTTCTGGTTGAGGGGATACCCCTTGATCTGCTCCGGACTCATGTAGGCCGGGGAGCCGACGCCCATGATGAAGGTCGAATCCGATTCGATCTTCTTGCTGATGTTGAGCGCCAAGCCGAAATCGGTGATGCGCACATCATCCTTTTCGTTGATGAGGATATTGGCCGGCTTGATGTCGCGGTGCACGACGCCCTGGCGGAAAGCGTGATCGAGCGCCATGCAGCACTTGAAGATAATGCTCATCACACGATGCGCGGGCAGGCGGAACTCGAAGCCGCAATATTTTTCCAGTGTCACCCCGGGGAAATACTCCATGACCACATAGGCCCGGCTGGACTCGACCACCGCTTCGTGGACGCGAATGATATTGGGGTGATCCAGCCTGTGCGCCACGCTTTCTTCCGCCCTCAGGAGCTTGAGGAGACGCCGGTTCAGGTTGGTTCCTTCGCGGCTCTCGTCACCGAAGCGGATGAGTTTGAGCGCGACCGGCTCCTTGTATTTCGGATGCCTGGCCTCGTATACAGTCGCGGTCGCGCCGCGTCCGACCTCGCGCACGATCCGATACCCGCCGATTGTTTCCGGAATTTCCATTGCGCTCCGGCCCTGGCCCGCAGGCTTGCCCTTGTTGGTTCTATGGCATGCAACGGCACACATGTTCGACATATCAACATAACACTTGGAAACTGCTCGATTATGTCACGCTTTCTGGTTTGCCGGGAAAAGAAAATATTCCATACCATCCGGGGCGCGGGGGTCGGTTCCCTGGAGAAATCCACCATTGCGAAGCGCGCAGCGACACGGCGATCCCCCTACCTTGTCATTGCGAGGAGCGCATCGACGAAGGTGGGGGGCTTTCGCAAGGGCGGGTTTTCGATGGACTTCCCTCTCCCGCTATACAGACCGGAGACATGGGTGACAGGCGTGCCGGGACATGGATGACGCTTTCTTTTTTTCGCGCGGCGCGGTTCCGCTTCCCGTTTGCTTTCTCCTCCCTCGCCATCGGACGGCGAATGCGATTCAGCCGCGGCGTTTCCCCCTGCGTTTGCCCGGCTCCGGCGTTTCGCCGCGCGCCCGCGCGGATGGGCAGGCCTCGCTCCCGGCGAGACGAAAATCTATCTTGCTCGTTTCCAGGTCGGCGCGCACCAGTTCCACCCGCACCCGGTCGGAGAGGCGGTAACGCACATGGGTGCGCTCGCCCGCCAGTTCGTGACGGGCCTCGTCGAAATGGAAATAATCGCTGCCGAGATCGGAAATATGCACGAGGCCCTCGATGAAAATGTCGTCCAGGGCGACAAAAAGGCCAAAGGGCACCACCGCGGAGACGCTGCCGGAGAATATTTCGCCGATGCGATCGCGCATGTAATAACACTTGAGCCACGCCACCACGTCGCGGGTGGCCTCGTCGGCGCGGCGCTCGGTCGCCGAGCATGCCATGCCGGTTGCTTCCCAGGCGCCGGGATCGTAGCGTCCGCCGGCGAGTACGGCCTTGATGGCGCGATGGATGAGCAGATCGGGATAGCGCCGGATCGGCGAGGTGAAATGCGTGTAAGCGTCATAGGCCAGGCCGAAATGGCCAACATTGTCCGGGCTGTAGACCGCTTGCCGCAGCGAGCGCAGCATTACTGTCTGCAAAAGCTGGGCGTCGGGACGCGCGCGCGCCTTGTCGAGCAGCGCGGCGTAATCCCTGGCCGTTGGTTTGTCGCCGCCGCCGAGCGCCAGGCCGAATTCGGCGAGAAAGCCGCGCAATTTGTCGAGCCGTTCCGGCGTCGGCCCTTCGTGGATGCGGTAGAGCGCGGGATGGTCGTTGTTTTGCAGGAAATCCGAAGCGCAGACGTTGGCGGCCAGCATGCATTCTTCGATCAGACGATGCGCGTCGTTGCGCGTCTCCGGCACGATGCGCGCGATCTTGCCCTGATCGTCGAATTCCATGCGCGTCTCGACGGTCTCGAAGTCGATCGCGCCGCGCCGCGCGCGCGCCTTGAGCAGGGCGCGAAACAGCCGGTCGAGTTCTTGCAGGCAGGGCAGCAATTCGCCGGGCGCGGCGTCGGCATCGCGCTCATAGAGCGCGGCGGCGACTTGGTTGTAGGTCAGGCGCGCATGGGAGAACATTACCGCCGGATAGAAACGGTACTCTTCGATTTCACCGCGCGCGGAAACGTTCATATCCGCCGCCATGCACAGGCGCTCGACTTGCGGATTGAGCGAACACAGGCCATTGGAGAGCTTCTCCGGCAACATGGGAATGACGCGGCGCGGGAAATACACTGAATTGCCGCGCTCGCGGGCATCACGGTCGAGCGCGCTGCCCGCCCCGACATAGTGCGAAACATCGGCGATCGCCACCACCAGCCGCCAGCCGCGTCCCCGACGCTCGCAATAAACGGCGTCATCGAAGTCGCGCGCCGTCTCGCCGTCGATCGTCACCAGAGGCAAGGCGGTGATGTCCTCGCGCCCGGCGCGATCCTTCTTGCGCACGCCGTCCGGCAGCTTGCGCGTCTGCGCGCGCGCCTCGGGGGAGAACGCGAACGGCAGTTCATGCTTGCGCAGGGCGATTTCGATTTCCATGCCGGGATCGGCATAGTTGCCAAGCACTTCGACGATGCGCCCCACGGGCCGGGCGGTGCGCGACGGCTGCCCGATCAACTCCACCGTCACCACCTGGCCCAATCCGGCCCGCCGCCCGCCCGCCGCGATCAGGATATCCTGGGTCAGCCGCTTGTCCTCCGGCGCGACGATTCTCACGCCATGCTCATCGAGCACGCGCCCCACGATGCGCGTATTGGCGCGTTCGAGCACTTCGACGATCTTGCCTTCGGGCCGCCCGCGCCGGTCCGTGCCGGCGACGCGCACGATGACGCGATCGCCGTGTAACACCTCGCGCATGGCGCGGGCATCGAGAAAAATATCGTCGCCGCCATCGTCGCGCAGCAGGAAGCCGAACCCGTCGGAATGGCCCTCGACGCGCCCGGAGATCAAGTCCGCCTTATCCGGCAGGAGCCACGCATTGCGGCGATTGCGCACCAATTGCCCATCATGGAGCATCGCCCGCAGGCGGCGCTCGAAGAATTCGCTCTCATCATCGCGGATATCGAGCGCGCGCACGAGCGCGTCGAACTGCATCGGCACGCCCTCGCGGGCGAGAATCTGCCTGATGTACTCGCGACTGGGCAGGGGCGCGGCGTATTTTTGCGTCTCGCGCTCAAAAAACGGATCGGCGCGGCGGATCGCGCTCGATTCGGCGGTATCGTCCTTTTTTGTTTTCCGGGTCATTGACTTTCCTCTCCAGCCTTTTATAATGCGCATCCTCTTGCCCAGATGGCGGAATTGGTAGACGCGCTAGTTTCAGGTACTAGTGCCGCGAGGCGTGGAGGTTCGAGTCCTCTTCTGGGCACCAATGTGGCATACGATGTAGTCCGATAAAGTCCGGAAACTCCAGTAACAGCAAGGGTTTTCGGATTTTTTTCGTCCGATGTGTCACGACATGGAACGGTATAAACCGGGTTGTTTTGCGGGTATACTTGCG
>JAIRLA010000008.1 GCA_031259795.1 Azoarcus sp. | reverse complement strand
TCACCGTTGTGGGCAATGTAGCGGAAAGGCTGCGCGAGATTCCATTTCGGGAAGGTGTTGGTGGAAAAACGCTGGTGCACCAGCGCCAGCGCCGAGGCCGCGCGCGGATCGGCAAGATCGCGGTAGTACACGCCGACCTGCGGCGCGAGCAGCAAGCCTTTGTAATCCACCGTGCGCGCCGAAAAGGAGGTCGCGTAGTACGCTTGCCCGTGCTTGAGCTGAAGCGCGCCGATGGCGTTGGCCGCGCGGCGGCGCGCCACGTAGAGCTTGCGTTCGAGCGCTTCGGTGACCATCACGTCCGGGCCGCGTCCGACGAAAAGCTGACGGATGACCGGCTCGGTGGCCTTCACCGCCGGCGACATGGGCATGTCGCGGTCGACCGGCACATCGCGCCAGCCCAGCACGATCTGACCTTCGGCGCGCACGGCGCGTTCAAGCTCTTCTTCGCAGGCCAGGCGCGTGGCGGCTTCCCGCGGCAGGAACACCATGGCGACGCCGTATTCGCCCGCCAGCGGCAGCGTCACGCCCTGCCGGGCCATTTCTTCGCGGTAAAGCGCATCGGGAATCTGGATCAGGATGCCCGCGCCGTCGCCCTGCAAGGGATCGGCGCCCACAGCGCCGCGATGGTCGAGATTTTTCAGAATCTCCAGACCCTGCCGGATGATGTCGTGAGACTGTTTGCCCTTGATGTGGGCGATGAAACCCACGCCACAGGCGTCGTGTTCATTCGCCGGGTCATACAATCCCTGCTTCTGGGGGAGTTCCATCTTGCTCGTCCTCGAAACAACTTTTACTGGGCGACTGCTGGCGCAATCCGGACAACGGTCACTCGACAACCCCGCAGCGCCGCGCGGACACACAAAAAAGCCGGGCGCGCGGACCCTCCCGGCTGCATGCGCCGGCATGGGGCTGCCGGAACCGCTTTCGACACTTGAACGGGAGGGCGAATATACCCCCTCTCCCCGTATGGTTCAAGAGTTTTGCGGCGCGGCAATTCAATGCCATACAGCTAGGAGGCGTTCGGAGCGCACAACCGCCGGTGTTCTTCCGCCGCATAGCGATCGGTCATGCCGGCGATGTAATCGGCGACAGCCCTCGCCTTGCCCGCCGCCACACGTTCCTGATGCCGCGGCGGCAGCAAGCCCGGATCGGCCATGTAAGTGGCGAACAACTTGGCGATGATGCGCTGCGACATGCCCATCACATGGAGGACGCGTTCATGGCGATACAGATTTTCGTACAAAAAGGTTTTCAATTCCCGCAGTTTCGCCCCCAATTCCCCGGAATAAGCGGCCAGCGCCGGCGCATGGCGTACGTCGTCGAGCGTCTCGACACCCGCCGCGACGATATTCGCGCGCGTGCGGGCAACGAGATCCAGCGCCATGGCGTTGATCATGCGGCGGATGGTTTCATGGATCAGCCGGCGCCCGCCCAGTCCCGGCCAGTGCGTCCCGGCCTCGCGGCGGTATTGCGCGAATATTGCAACGGTATCGAGTTGTTCCAGCGTAATCAACCGCGAACGCAAACCATCATCCACGTCGTGATTACTGTAGGCGATCTCGTCGGCAAGGTTGACGATCTGCGCTTCGAGTGAAGGGCGGGTATCGTCGATGAAGCGCCGCCCAATTTCGCCAAGCGCGCGGGCATTCGCCAACGAGCAGTGCTTGAGGATGCCTTCCCGGGTTTCATGCATCAGGTTGAGACCGTCGAAAGCGGCGTAGCGCTCTTCCAGCATGTCGACGATGCGCAGCGATTGCAGATTGTGCTCGAAACCGCCGTACTCTTTCATGCACGCATTGAGCGCTTCCTGGCCAGCATGACCAAACGGAGTGTGGCCGAGGTCGTGCGCCAGGGCGATCGCCTCGGCAAGATCTTCGTTGAGCCGCAGGGCGCGGGCCATGTCGCGGGAAAGCTGCGCGACTTCCAGGCTGTGGGTCAGGCGGGTGCGGAACAGGTCGCCTTCGTGGTTGATGAAGACCTGGGTTTTGTATTCGAGGCGGCGAAAGGCCGTCGAATGGATGATGCGATCGCGGTCACGCTGAAATTCGCCCCGGTTTTCCGGCGCGGGTTCGGAGTGGAGACGTCCACGCGAAACCGCCTCCGTCACCGCATAAGCCGCGAGTTGTTCCATCTCTTTCCCCGATGTTTACTGTTGGCAACATGCCTCGATCGCCGCGCCGACAATAGCCGGATCAATGCCGCCCGCCACGACGCCATGGCCAAGTCCACGCAATAGTACGTAACGCAATTGCCCGGCTTCGACTTTTTTGTCGTGCGCCATCAATTCCATATAGCGCGGCGCCCCCAGTGCCGGGCCATGCACCGGCAAACCCGCGCGTTCGAACAAACGCCCGAGGCGTTTTACATCGTCCGCGCCAAGCCAGCCCAAGCGGCGGGACAACTCCGCCGCCATCATCGTACCGGCCGCCACGCCTTCACCGTGCAGCCATTCTCCGAAGCCCAGCCCGGCTTCAATGGCATGACCAAACGTGTGCCCCAGATTGAGCAAGGCGCGCGCGCCCTGCTCGGTCTCATCGGCGGCCACTACTTCAACCTTGTTGCGACACGAACGCTCTATTGCCCACGCCAGCGCCCCGGTATTTCCAGCGCGCAATGCGTCGATATTTTTTTCCAGCCACTCGAAGAACGCCATGTCACGAACCAGACCGTATTTGATGATTTCGGCCAGTCCCGCGGAAAGTTCTCGCGGCGGCAGTGTCGCAAGCGTTGCGATGTCCGCCAGCACCAAGCGCGGCTGGTAAAAGGCTCCGATCATGTTCTTGCCAAGCGGATGATTGATCGCGGTTTTGCCGCCAACCGAGGAATCCACTTGCGCAAGCAGCGTGGTCGGAACCTGGATGAAAGGCATGCCGCGCTGGTAGCTTGCCGCCGCGAAGCCCGCCATGTCGCCGACCACGCCGCCGCCCAAGGCAATGAGCGTCGTGGCGCGCTCGCAATGTTCGCGCAGCAGCATGTCGAAAATCAGGTTGAGCGTCCGCCACTCTTTATATGCCTCGCCATCGGGCAGCACGACAGTGACGATCTCGACATCCTCACGGCGCAATCCCGCGCACAGACGTTCCAGATAAAGCGGCCCCACCACCTCGTTGGTCACCACCGCGACCTTGCGCGTGCGCAAATGCGGCAGGATCAGGCTGGGAGAGTCGAGCAATCCATGCCCGATATGGATCGGGTAGCTTCGCGCCCCCAGGGAAACATTCAGGGTGTGCATGGGATGCCTTTGCCCAAGCCGGCCAGCGCTTTTTCGATCTGCTCCACCATCACGGCAGAACCGCCGCGACCGCCATCGATGACGATGTCGGCGATTTCGCGGTACAGGGGATCGCGCTGACGGTGAAGCTCGATGATACGCGCGCGAGGATCATCCACCTGGAGCAGGGGACGGTTGCGATCGCGCCGGGTGCGCTCCCACAGGATATGCGGCGGCACGTTGAGGTAAATGACGATCCCGCGCCGCGATAACAGGGCGCGATTCGCCGGATCGAGTACGACGCCCCCCCCGGTGGCAATGACAATATTGGTATCGACCGTCAGTTCATCCAGCATGCGCGCTTCGCGCTGCCGAAAACCGGTTTCGCCTTCGATATCGAAGATCACCGAAATTGCAACGCCGGTGCGTGCGATGAGCTCGTGGTCGCAATCGGCAAAGCGCATCTCGCGCCGTCTGGCCAATTCGCGCCCCACCGTCGTTTTGCCGGCTCCCATCATGCCGACCAGGATCAAACAAGTCACTGGCTTCGCCGCGATTCGTGA
>JAIRLA010000002.1 GCA_031259795.1 Azoarcus sp. | reverse complement strand
GGCTATACGGATGCCGATGTCGATACCGTGTTCGCACCTGAATTGGAAGGATTGGACAGGGACGAAATCCGCCACTGGTACAACGGCTACAACTGGCGCGGCGAAGCGGTCTACAACCCTTTCGATCTGTTGCTGTTTTTCAAGGAGCGCGAATTCCGCCCCTTCTGGTTCGAGACGGGCACGCCGACTTTCCTGGTCGATATGCTCACCGAGCGCAAGGTCTATCTGCCTTCGCTCCTGAAAATGGAAAGCTCATCCGAGTTGATTTCCACTTTCGAGGTAGGTGATATTTCCACGGAAGCCCTGATGTTCCAGTCCGGTTATCTCACCATTGCCGGGGAGAAAAGGCGGGGAAACAATGTCGCGTTTGTGCTGACTTATCCTAATCATGAAGTCCGAAGCGCATTGACGGGTAATGTCATGGGCGCCTGGGTTGGGAGTCCGCAAAAGGCGGAACAAAGCAGGTTCTCCCTTTACGATGCGCTGGAAATCAATGATTTCGAGCGCATCCGGGAAATTTTCTTTTCCCTCTACGCCAGCATTCCCAACGACTGGTATCGCAAAAACGACATCGACCATTTCGAGGGCTATTACGCCAGTGTGTTCTATGCGTCCTTCGCCGCGCTGGGAATGGACATCGTGCCGGAGGACGTGAGCAATCAGGGGCGGCTGGACATGGCGGTGAAATTCAACGGGCAGGTTTATCTCTTTGAATTCAAGGTGGTGGAGGATGGGGCCGAAGGCAAGGCGCTCCAGCAGATCAAGGAAAAGAAATACGCCGACAAATACCGCGCGCTCGATCAGCCCATCCATTTGATCGGGGTGGAGTTCAGCAAGAAGGCGCGCAATGTGGTGGGGTTCGAGGTGGAAAGGGCGGGAGATTGATCTGATCGCGCAGCTTTCGCTTCTTGCCCGATTCTTTCGATAAAGCCGATCCGCGGGATTTCGAGGAGGTTTTTTTACATGCGGTCGCACGACCGGGCCAGCCGCTATGCCTTCGATGTGGATAACGAGGATTACCGGATTACTTCATGCACATCACCATCGGCGCCCACGTCGTGCAGATTTGCTGGTTCCTGCTCACCGGGGCGCACATGTCGGGGCGGTTGATACAGACCGCGCCGCGCCCGCCCGGCCATGCCCCGCGATCGTGAAAAACCGCATACGCAAATCGAGACCACGGCGTTTCTTCTGTCATTCGTGTTTTCCGACATACAAGAACGTGCGCGCCACGATTATATATTGACCGAATCCTGTTCTTTCCCCCGGATCATGTTGACATCATGGATCGTTTCGCCGCATGGCCGCAATGTAGATCAATGATTCCAGACCAATCCGCCGGGCGCGGCTTCCGGGCTGGCGGACACGGTTCCAGGTATTCCGCATGAGCTGGCCCGGCGACCCCCCTTCCCCCGTTTCCGTCATTCCGCCATGGAATGTTGCCGGCTTTCGCCGCCAATACAACTCGTGGGTCGCCGACGAGACCATGGAAGACTACGCGCTCCGCTACGCGCCGCGCAGTTTCCGCAAATGGAGCGAATGGCGCATCGCCAATACCGCGATAGGCTCCCTCTCGTTCCTGGTCATGGAAGCCATCGGCGCGGTGATCGTCGTGAATTACGGCTTTGCCAACGCCATGTGGGCGATCCTGGCCGTGGGCCTGATCGTCTTCCTCACCGGCCTTCCCATCGCCTGGCACGCCGCGCGCCATGGCCTCGACATCGACCTGCTCACGCGCGGCGCGGGCTTCGGCTATCTCGGCTCGACGATCACCTCGATCACCTACGCCATCTTCACCTTCATCTTTTTCGCGCTCGAAGCCGCCATCATGGCGATGGCCCTGCAAATGCTCAAGGGCTGGCCGCTGCCCATGTGCTATGCGCTCTCTTCGCTCATCATCCTGCCCTTGGTCATACGCGGCGTCACTTTCATCTCGCGCCTGCAAACATGGACGCAGCCGCTCTGGCTTTTCCTGCTGATCCTGCCCTTCATCTGGTTCGCCCTCTCCCGTCCCTGGCTCTTCCGGGACTTCGTGGAATTCACCGGATCGCACCCGGCGGGCGGCTTTCATCCCGCCATGTTCGGCGCGGCGGCGGCGGTCGTCTTCCCGCTGATCGTGCAGATCGCCGAACAGGTGGATTACCTGCGCTTCATGCCGCCGCCCACCCCGGGCAAACAATGGCGCTGGTGGGCCGCCCTCATCGCCGCCGGGCCGGGCTGGATCGTGCCCGGCATGCTCAAGATGGCCGGCGGCGCCTTCCTGGCATACGTCGCCATGCAATACTCGACGCCGCAGCAACAGGCCATGGAACCCGCCCACATGTTCCTCGTCGCCTTCAGGGAAATCTTCGGCCTGCCGGGCCTGGCGGTCGCCGTGACCGTCCTGTTCGTGATGATCTCGCAAATCAAGATCAACGTGACCAACGCCTACGCCGGCTCGCTGGCGTGGTCGAACTTCTTCGTCCGCCTCACCCGCAGCCATCCGGGCAGGGTGGTCTGGCTCATCTTCAACATCTTCATCGCCACGCTGCTGATGGCGCTGGGCATCTTCGACGCGTTCGAACGGGTGCTCGGCTTCTACGGCGTCATCGCCACCGCCTGGATTGGCGCGTTGGTCGCGGATCTCGTCATCAACAAGCCGCTCGGCCTGTCGCCGCCGGGCATCGAATTCCGCCGCGGTCATCTGTACGACTTCAATACCGGCCTGTGCGCCATGCTGCTGGCCATCGCCATCGGCAGCCTGCTCCATTCGGGCGCGCTGGGCGAAATGGCGAAAGCCTTCACCTCATTCATCGTCCTCGGCATGGCGCTCATTTTCTCCCCGCTGCTGGCCTGGGCGACACAGGGCCGCTACTACCTGGCGCGCCAGCCCGAAGCCGCCTGGCGACCGGGAGAAACCATACGCTGCTCGGCCTGCGGCCACGCCTTCGAATCCGAAGACATGGTGTATTGCCCCGTCCTGAAAGCGCCGGTCTGCTCCCTGTGCTGCGCGCTGGAGGCGGACTGCCGCGACCGCTGCAAAACCAACGCCAACGCCGCCGAACAACTGCACTCCCTGTGGAGCGTCATCCTGCCCCACGGCAAAGCCACGCGCTTCAATTCCAGGATCGCGCTGTACTTGGCGGCGCTGCTGGCTCTCTGCGCGACCGGAGCCTTCCTGCTCACCATGGCGTATTTCTACGGCGAAGCGGAAATACCCTCCTCGCAACTACTCGCCTCCCTGCTCAAATTTTTCCTCCTGCTCGCGCTCCCGGCCACCATCTGCGGCTGGTACATGATGAAAACCGACAGCCGCCAGCGCGGCGCGCAAATGCAGGCACAGGCGCAAGCGGAATCGCAGCGCCACCTCCTGAGCCTGTTGCGGGAAATCGACATCCGCCAGTCCGGCTCGCGGGCGGCGCCCCCCCCTTCCCCCGCCCCCCCGGACAAAGACGCATGGCCGCAAGCCGCCGCCCTGCCCGCCGCCCTGCGCGAAACGCTGCTGCGCCTCGCCCGCCACGGCGAAGCGTCCGCCCTGCGCCAGCGCCTGCAAGAAGCGCGCGCCGAACATCCCGGCCATCTCGCCCTCCTGGCACAACTACAGGGCTTCGTCGACCGCCTCGATTTCCAGGCCCTGATCCGGAGCTTCGTCCCGGAAGAAGACGACTAAGAATCCATTCCAATAGGCCCGCCCTGAACCGCCGCATGGGATTGCCGCGTCGCTTCGCTCCTCGCAATGACGAGGCGGGAGGAGTGCAGCGACGCGGCAATCCAGTTCGTTCCATGCCCCCTGCGGAAAGCGGTGGGGATTCATCGGACATGGCGGGGATGGCTTTGAGGGAAGCTGTATCAGGGTTGTGCGCCGGCGGTGTCGTTGTCGGCTTCTTCCAGGCGTTGCTGGCTGAGCCGCTGCGTTTCTTCCAGCGCTTTTTGCGCCTGCTCCAGTTTCGCCTGCGCCTGTTTGGCCTCTTCGGCCTTCAGTTGCGCGGCGGTGGCGGTCGTGCTCGCCACATCGGCGCCGCACGCCGATAGCGCCAGAGCCGCCAGGCAGATGATGCCGAATACTTTGTTCATGTGTCGCCTCCGGGATGGGAATGGCGCAATTGTAGAGGATGCCGTTCCGCCGAGGATGTCGTTCCGCCGGGCCGGAGGGATTTTGTGCGCATCCGGATGGATTGCCCGCTTCCCGCGCTTTGTGTTTGCCGATCTTGGTGGAGCGGGGGCGGATGTGCTACAAGGGCGCGTCCTTTTTGTCCGCGCCGGGACGGCTTGGCGCGGCTGTCGGCCCGAGTCTTGTCCATGAGTTCGATTCTTCCATCTTCCCCGGCGTCCGCCGATGAATGCGCCTGTTACCACTGCGGCCTGCCGGTGCCGCCGCGGAGCGGCTATCGCGTGCTCATAGACGGCGAGGAGCGCCGCATGTGTTGCGCCGGATGCGAGGCGGTGGCGCAGGCGATTGTCGGCAACGGCCTGACCGATTATTACCGCCACCGCGATGCCATGCCCGAGACCAAGGCCGAGGCGCTCCCGGATGAACTGCGCGAACTCGGACTTTTCGATCACCCCGAGTTCCAGCGCGGCTTTGTGCGCCCGGCCGGCGAGAATGAGCACGAGCGCGAGGCTTCGCTGATTCTCGAAGGCATCACCTGCGCCGCCTGCGTGTGGCTCAATGAGCAGCATATCGCCCGCCAGCCGGGCGTGTCGGCGGTGCGGATCAATTACGCCACCCGGCGCGCGCGCGTGCGCTGGGATGAACGCCGGATCAAACTCTCCGGCATCCTCGGGGCGATCCGGGCCATCGGCTATCGCGCTTACCCTTACGATGCCGCGCGCGCCGAGCAGGTGGCCGAGCGCGAGCGGCGCGCGATGCTGTGGCGGGTGTTCGTCGCCGGTTTCGGCATGATGCAGGTGATGATGTATGCCTTCCCGGCCTATATGGCGGGCGATGGCGACATGACGGCGGATGTGGAACTGCTGCTGCGCTGGGCGAGCCTGATCCTGACTTTGCCGGTGGTGTTGTATTCGGCGTCGCCGTTTTTCCAGCGCGCCTGGCGCGATATCCGCCTGCGCCGCCTGGGGATGGATGTGCCGGTGGCGCTCGGCGTCGGCAGTGCGTTCCTGGCGAGCCTGTGGGCGACGCTGACGCATGGGCCGGCGGTTTATTTCGATTCGGTGACGATGTTCGTGTTTTTCCTGCTCGGCGGGCGCTATCTCGAAATGTTGGCGCGGCAGCGGGCGGTGCGCGGTATCGAGGAACTGGGCAAGGTCTTGCCGATGTTCAGCGAGCGTTTGCCGCATTGGCCGCGGGAGGGAGGCGAGCGCGTGCCGGTCTCGCAACTCGCGCCCGGAGACTGCGTGCGCGTGCGGCCGGGGGAGGTCGTTCCCGCCGACGGCACGGTGATCGACGGCGCGAGCGAAGCCAACGAGGCCCTGTTGACCGGGGAAAGCAAGCCCGTGCCCAAGGCGGCGGGTTCTTCTCTTACCGGCGGCAGTATCAATGTTTCCAGTCCGCTCGTGCTGCGGATCGAGCAGGTGGGGGACGATACCCGCCTGGCGGCGATCCGCCGCCTGATGGAGCGGGCCGCAGGCGAAAAACCGAGACTGTCGACGCTCTCCGACCGCTGGGCGGCGTATTTCGTCGTGGTATTGCTGGCGCTGGCGGCGACAACCGGGGCGGCGTGGTATTTCGTCGAACCGGCGCGGGCGCTGTGGGTCTTCGTGTCGGTGCTGGTGGTGGCCTGCCCCTGCGCCCTGTCGCTGGCGACGCCCACCGCGCTCACGGTGGCGACCGACGCGCTGGCGCGCCTGGGCGTGCTGGTGACGCGCGGGCATGCGATCGAAACCCTGGCGCGGGCCAATCATTATGTGTTCGACAAGACGGGCACATTAACCTTGGGGCGGATGACGGTGGAGGAGATCCGGCCGTTGGGCGGGCTGGACGCCGAGGCGCTGTGCGCGCTCGGCGCGGCGCTGGAGCAGGGGTCGGAGCATCCGGTGGCGCTCGGGCTGCGCGCCATGGCCGCGGGGAAAACGCTCGCCGCGGTCAGCGAGGTGGTCGCGCTGACCGGGCAGGGCATGGCCGGCCGCCACGATGGCGGGGAAGTGTGGATCGGACGGCCGGATTTCGTCGCCGCGCGCCTGGGGCAGCCCATGCCCGCCGCCGTCGCCGAACTGGAAGCGAAAACGGGCACGGTGGTGGCGCTCGCCGATGCGCGCGGCTGGCTCGGACTTTTCCGCTTGGCCGATGTCTTGCGCCCGGCCGCGGTCGAACTGATCCGCCAGCTCGCCGCAGCGGGGATTCCAATGACGATCCTGTCGGGCGACGCGCCCGCCGTGGCGGCGGCGGTGGGACGCGAGTTGGGCATTGCCGACGTGCATGGCGGCATGACGCCACAGGACAAGCAGGCGTTCATCGCCGCTTTGCAAAACGATCCGGCCAATGTGGTGGCGATGGTCGGCGATGGCGTGAATGACGCGCCGGTGCTGGCGCAGGCGCATGTTTCGGTGGCGATGGGCAGCGGCACCGATCTCGCCCGCAACCAGGCCGACATCGTGCTGCTTGGCGAAGGACTTGCCGGACTGGCCGCCGGCGGGGGGCTTGCCCGCAAGACCTTGCGTATCATCAGGCAAAATCTTTATTGGTCATTCGCGTACAATTTTTCCGCCGTGCCGCTGGCGATGCTTGGCTGGGTGACGCCCCTGATGGCCGGCGTCGGCATGGCCGGCAGTTCGCTGCTGGTGGTTCTCAACGCGCTGCGGCTGCAACATCGCGGTCGGGGCTGAGGCAAGGATGGAAAGTCTTTTTCTGCTGATTCCGATCTCGCTCATTCTGGTCTTCATCATCGGCGTTTTGTTCTGGTGGTCGTTGCGCACGGGGCAATACGACGATCTCGAAGGCCCGGCTTATCGCATCTTGCTCGATGATCGGGACGAGCCGCGGCGGGAGAAAGAGAGCGGCGAGAACCCGATGGGGGTTCCGGGCAAGAATGAGGGCGGGCGCGCTCGTGAAAACGAGAAAAATTTGTAACAAATCGCATTGCTTTTGATCTTGGTCAAGGGGAGAGGGTGGAGAGGGGGCATACTGGTTTCCGTCCATATGGTGGTTGGCTGCCGCGGCGGTTTCCGGTAGCCGCAATGTTTTCTTGTCTCTCTGTTGGGGTTGGGGGTGCGTATATGCGCACCCTTTTTTTTATGGCGCGCCGCGATGGCCGGAGGGCGGCAGGCTTTTCCATTCTTGCGCCCTGCAATACAATGCACATCCGTAGGTTGATCTGTATCAAATTGTGGTTTTGGCTCGAAGGTATCCTTCGCCCGGTGGTGGCGGTTTCATGGCCATCCGAGGCGCAGGTGTCTCAAGAGGGGTTTTTCAAACTAAGAGGTGACTCACATGCAATCGCAAGCGACTTATAACTACAAAGTCGTGCGCCAGTTCGCCATCATGACGGTGGTGTGGGGCATAGTGGGCATGCTGGTCGGCGTGATCGTCGCGGCACAGCTCATATGGCCCGAACTGAATGTGCACGAATTCCTGCATTTTGGCAGGCTGCGTCCGCTACATACCAACGCGGTGATTTTCGCGTTCGGCGGTTGCGCCTTGTTCGCAACGTCCTTTTATGTCGTACAGCGGACCTGTCATACCAGGTTGTTCGCGCCGGGGCTGGCCTCCTTCGTCTTCTGGGGCTGGCAACTCATCATCGTCGCGGCCGCCGTCACCCTTCCCCTCGGCATCACCACGGGCAAGGAATACGCCGAACTCGAATGGCCGATCGACATCGCCATCGCCGTTGTCTGGGTGGCCTACGCGGTCGTGTTCTTCGGCACCGTCGCCACGCGCAAGGTCAGCCACATCTATGTGGCGAACTGGTTCTACGGCGCCTTCATCATCGCCGTGGCGCTGCTGCACATCGTCAATAGCGTGGAAATCCCGGTATCGCTGTTCAAGTCCTACTCCGCCTACGCCGGAGTGCAGGACGCCATGGTGCAGTGGTGGTACGGCCACAACGCGGTGGGCTTCTTCCTGACCGCGGGCTTCCTGGGGATGATGTACTACTTCGTGCCGAAGCAGGCCGACCGCCCCATCTATTCTTACCGCCTGTCGGTGGTGCACTTCTGGGCGCTCATCTTCACCTACATGTGGGCGGGGCCGCACCACCTGCACTACACCGCGCTGCCCGACTGGGCGCAATCCGTCGGCATGCTGTTCTCGCTCATCCTGCTGGCGCCATCCTGGGGCGGCATGATCAACGGCATCATGACGCTCTCCGGCGCCTGGCACAAACTGCGCACCGATCCGATCCTGAAGTTCATGGTCACTTCGCTGTCGTTCTACGGCATGTCGACTTTCGAGGGGCCGATGATGTCGGTGAAGACCGTCAATGCGCTGTCGCACTACACCGACTGGACGGTCGGCCACGTGCATTCCGGCGCGCTGGGCTGGGTGGCGCTGATTTCCATCGGCTCGGTTTACTTCCTGCTCCCGCGCCTGTACGGCAAGACCGAGATGTACAGCACCAAGCTTGTCAATACCCACTTCTGGGTGGCGACCGTCGGCATCGTGCTCTATATCGCTTCGATGTGGATCGCCGGGGTGATGCAGGGTCTGTACTGGCGCGCGGTCAACCCGGATGGCACGCTCACCTATGCCTTCGTCGAAGGCGTCAAGGCGACCTATCCACTCTGGACCATTCGCCTCGTAGGCGGCGCGCTCTTCCTGGTGGGCATGCTGATCATGTTCTACAACATGCTCAAGACCATCGCCGGCGAGAGGGCTTATAACGCACCGATAGTGGCTCCGGCCGCTGCCCATGCTTAAGCGGAGATCAGACATGGCTCAATCAAAACACGACGCGATCGAACGCAACGTATTCCTGATGATCGTCCTCACGCTGCTTGCTGTCAGCGTGGGGGGGCTGGTGGAAATCGTGCCGCTGTTCTTCCAGACATCCACGACGACCGCGGTCGACGACAAGGGGAACGCGCTCGACGTGAAACCCTATGATGCCCTCCGCCTCGCGGGGCGCGACATTTACATCCGCGAAGGCTGTTACAACTGCCACTCGCAGATGATCCGTCCGTTCCGGGCCGAGACCGAACGTTACGGCCACTATTCCGTGGCGGGCGAATTCATCTACGACCATCCCTTCCAGTGGGGTTCGAAGCGCACCGGGCCGGATCTGGCGCGCGTCGGCGCCCGCTATTCGGACGAATGGCAGCGCGTGCACCTCATCAATCCGCGCGATGTCGTGCCGGAGTCGAACATGCCGGCGTTTCCATGGCTCGACCGTTCGCTTCAGATGGACGACATCGGTGCGCGCATGAAAGCGTTGCGCATGGTCGGCGTGCCTTATACCGACGAGGAAATCGCCAACGCCCCCGCGGCGCTGGCCGGGAAGACCGAGCTCGACGCCATAGTCGCCTATCTCCAGGGATTGGGCTTGGCGCTTCGTAACGTAAGGTAAGAGGAGGCATCGCGCCGCCATGGATGGACAACTGGTCAATAGCCTGAGAAGCATCCTCCTTCTGGTGGGATTGCTGTGTTTCGTGGGCATCTGCTTCTGGGCCTACGGCAGGCAGGCGCGGGCCGGGTTCGACGAGGCGGCGCAATTGCCTCTGGCCGATGACGATCTGCCGGCGCGTCCGGCTGAAAAGGAAGGGATGACAAATGGCTGATTTTATCAACAGTTTCTGGGACTTGTACGTGTCGGGCCTCGTTGCCTTTGGCCTGCTGTTCTGTCTCGTCGTGCTGGTGACCAACATGACGTCGAAAGAGTCCGGCGAGCCCAAGTTGCAGGGGCACGTGTGGGACGAAAACCTGAGGGAGTACAACAATCCGCTGCCGCGCTGGTGGCTGTACCTGTTCTGGGCGACCGTCATTTTTTCGATTTTCTATCTTTACCTGTTCCCGGGCTTCGGCAACCGGCACAGCAATCCGGCCGATCCAGAAAAGGATCGCGGACTGCGCGCGCAGTATGCGCAGGAGGTCTTCGATGCCGAAGGCACATACGGCCCGATCTTTGCGAGATACCAGGGTATATCCGTGGAGACTCTGGCGAAGGATCCGGATGCGGTCGCCACGGGCCAGCGCCTGTTCCTGACCTATTGCGCGCAATGCCATGGGTCGTTGGGCCAGGGCTCCAGGGGCTTTCCGAACCTGACCGACGGCGACTGGTTGTATGGCGGCGATCCGGAGACCATCAAGGGCTCCATCTCCGAAGGCCGCGCCGGGATGATGACCCCCCTGGGCGGGACGCTGACCGCGGACGAGATCAAGGACGCGGCCAATTACGTGCGTTCCCTTTCCAATCTGTCGCATGATGCGGCGCGCGCGGCGCGCGGCAGGGACATCTTCACCGGCAAGGGCACCTGCCTCACCTGCCACGGCGCGGATGGCAAGGGCGCCGTCGCCATGGGGATCTCCATGGGCGTTCCCGCGATGGGCCTGCTCGGCGCGCCCAACCTGACCGACAGCGTGTGGTTGTATGACAATTCGGAAGACGCCATCATCGAGGGGATCACCAGGGGGCGCAACGCGGGCCCCGGCAGCCTGACCAACAACATGCCAGCCTGGAAAGACTTTCTGGGCGAAGCCAAGGTGCACGTCCTGGCGGCGTATGTATATAGTCTGAGCAACAAGTAAATGTGGAGAAAGGTCGCCCCGGGAGTTTTGCTTCCGGGGCGCTTTTCTTTCACGTGATAGCATTAGAATATTCTGATTTTCGTTGCGGGAGGTGTCGTTCATGAATGATTCTGCAAACCCGGAAATTTCTCCGTCTCCGCCTGTTCCTCCCCCGGCTTCCGCTTCCCCGTCGAAACAAGGCGGGTTGTACGCGAACCGCAAGAAAATTTATGTACGCGCGGTCAACGGCATCTTCGCCAAATGGCGCTGGGCGCTGGTATGGCTGACCCAGATCGTGTTCTACAGCCTGCCGTGGCTGATGTGGAATGACCGGCAAGCTGTATTGCTTCATCTGACGGAACGCAAGTTCTATATCTTTGGCTGGGTCTTCTGGCCGCAGGATGTGCGCTTCCTGGCCGTCCTGCTGATTATCTCGGCTTATTCCCTGTTCTTCTTCACCGCGATCGCGGGGCGGTTATGGTGTGGTTATGCCTGTCCGCAGACGGTCTATACAGAAATATTCTTGTGGATCGAGCGGAAGATCGAAGGCGACCATAACAAACAGGCGAGACTCGACAAGGCGCCGCTGGACGGTCGCAAGTTCGCGCTCAAGTTCGCCAAATACATGGCGTGGGGCGCCGTGGCCCTGTGGACGGGTTTTACATTCGTCGCCTATTTTTCGCCCCTGAACGAATTGCTGGCCGCCGTGCCGCGTTTGGCCTTTGGGCCGTGGGAAACCTTCTGGATACTGTTCTACGGCGCTTTCACCTTCCTGCTTGCCGGAGTCATGCGCGAACAGGTGTGCAAATATATGTGTCCATATGCGCGTTTCCAGGCGGTGATGTTCGACCCCGACACGCTGGTGGTCACTTACGACGAAGCGCGCGGCGAGCCGCGCGGCGTGCGCCGCAAGGGAAAGGATGCGGCCTCCGGGAGCCTGGGAGACTGTATCGACTGCGGGGTCTGTATCCAGGTGTGTCCGACCGGCATCGACATCCGCAAGGGACTGCAATATGAATGCATCGGGTGCGCGGCCTGTATCGACGGCTGCGACGAGATCATGGACAAGATGGGCATGCCGCGCGGACTGGTGCGCTACACGACCGAGAACGCCATCAAGCGAGGCTGGAAAAAGGCGGAAATCATCCACCACGTGTTGCGCGCGCGCACATTGGTTTACGGAGCCGTGCTGCTCGTGATCGGCTCGGCTTTCCTGTGGGGGCTTGCCACGCGGATGCCCCTGCGGGTCGACGTCATCCGCGACCGGGCCACGCTCGGGCGGGAAGTCGCGGACGGGATGATCGAAAATGTTTACCTGCTGCGCATCCTGAACATGACCGAAGCGCCGCGGACTTTCGTCCTGGGCGTGGCGGGGCTGGACGGCGCGCGGCTTGCGGGCGAACACCGCGTCGATCTGGATGCGGCGCAAATCCGTGAAATCACCTTGCCTGTGCATGTTCCGCGAAACGTCGGCAAGCCCGGTGCGTACGAGATCTTTTTCGAGATTTCTCCCGAAGATGATCCCGCCCTGAAATTGCGGGAAAAGACGACCTTCCTGTTCCCGCGCTGACCAACCTGAACCGACCAACCTGAAGATACACGCATGAATTCACCGATGATCGACGCGAGCAATGTCCCATGGTACCGGCAGGGCTGGCCGTGGTTCCTGATCGCGTTGCCCGCGACCGCCGTGGTGGCGGGGATGATCACACTGTGGTTTGCCGTCCGGGACTGGGATGGTCTCGTGTCCGATGACTATTACAAGGAAGGCCAGGCGGTCGTGAAAACCGTCGACCGTCTCAGGCGCGCGCGGGAAATGGGTTTGTCGGCGCGCGCGCGGGTGCGCGACGGCGCGGTCAGTGTCGAGCTGTCCGCCACGGGGGAAACGGAATTACCCCCGCGGCTTCATCTGGCGATCATCCATCCGGCGCATGGCCGCTTCGATCAGCGCGTGGTGTTGCCCAGGGGAGAGGATGGTTTGTATTCGGGAAAGATCGCGCCGCTGGGCGCCGGGCGCTGGCGTTTCCAGTTGGAAGACAAGTTGAAGGACGAACGCGAATTGAGAAATGAAAACGAATCCCGAAGTTGGCGCATGGACGGAACCGCTAACCTCCCGACGGAGACAGAGGTGTTCATTGGACCGTCCGATTGATTCTTAGACTGTTTTGAAGGAGGTGTTCCACCATGGCCCTGCAAGAGCTGTTTTCGACCCCTTTTGGCTTGTTCAGCCTGTTTACCATTGTGTTCGTGATCGTCATGGGGGTTTTCTTTATTCGCTTCTTTGCAAACCGTATCGAGGAGGATGAGCGCAAGGCTGCCCGGCGGCGCGAACGCAATGCCGGCTGATCCGTAACGGGACCCCTTGAAAATGAAAACGGCCCGGAGTTTTCCGGGCCGTTTTCATTTCAAGGGGCGGGAAAGAGAGAGAAAGTACCGCCCGGAAAGCGCCATATCAGCGATAAACGAGCACCGGGGTCTTGCTGTGAGTAAGTACTTTCTGCGTTTCGCTGCCCAGAAGCAGGCCGGCGATGCCGCGGCGCCCGTGCGAGGCCATGAAGATCAGGTCGCAGCCGTGGCGATCCGCGGCGCTGATGATGGACTCGTAGGGGACTTCGCTGACCTGCGTATCGGTATCGGCGGGCACGCCTTCGGCGTCCGCCGCCGCCTTGGCGCGTTCGAGAATGCGCTGGGCTTCCTGCTGCGCGGAGCGGGCGAACTGCTCTGGCGTGGTCGGGTCGATCAGCGCGCCTTCGCCATAGATCGGCATCGGAAAGTCGGGCTGCGAGTAGAAAAAGGTGATGCGCGCGCCGACTTCCCTGGCGAAAACGATGGAACGGGTCACGGCGGTGTCGGACAGCGGCGATCCGTCGGTAGGTACGAGAACGTGCTTGAACATGATGTGATTTCCCTCCTGCTGTGTTGCTGCGTTGTTTTCAACCCTGATTATAGTGTGATGACCCCGCTGGTTGCGCGTGGGGAATTCGTCATCACGCGCGCGCGCCCGTGAGCGATATTTGCCGAAAAGTGTGACATTCCGAAAGAATGATTATGACGGCGATCGCCGCGAGCGGTATCATATGCCGCGCCGCCATGGCATTTTCGCCCGGTCGGCGAATCATGGAATATCGTGAATACCCTGTCCGCCGGCGGGCCGGTTGCTTGGCGGCGGCGGGCGGGGCGCGATGGAATCCACGATCCATGCGTGGAAATCCAGTGCGTGCCATGCGGGCATGCGAACAGGGAGGGACGACCCATGACCAGGAACAACGCGACCGGAGAGAACCAGCGGGCGCACGACCGTGCCGCGCGGCACGAAGCGCCTTTCGACCCCGGACAGGTATTGAAGAAAACCATCCACAAATTGCACGAAGGCGTCGAAGGCACGATCGACCCCCTGGGCATGGGCGCGCCCATCGTCCATGCCCAACTGGCGTGGCTGGTGCATCCCCAGGAGCTTGCCGAGCGAATCGCGCGCCTGTCGTCGGACTTGTGGAAACTTCAACTCCATACCCTGACCCGGCTGGCGGGGAAGGAGGGCGACGATCCCATCCAGCCCCATCCCGACGATGTCCGCTTCGCCGACCCGGTATGGACGGAATCCACCTTCTGGGACCTGGTCAAGGAGTGGTATATCGCCTTCACCCACAACATGCAGGACATGCTCTACGACACTCCGGGACTCAGTGGCAGGGAGCGGCGCAAGGCGGCATTCTGGTGGCGGAAATGGCTCAACGCGGTAGCGCCGACCAATTTCCTGCCGACCAATCCGGTCGCGCTGCGCAAGGCGATCGAGAGCAACGGGCAAAGCCTCGTCGCGGGCTACCATAATTTCCTTGAAGACATGCGGGCCGGTACGGTGCGGATGACCACGCTCGATGATTTCAAAGTGGGGGAAAATATCGGCAACACCCCCGGATCAGTGGTATTTCGCAACCGGCTCGTCGAAGTCATCCGCTACACCCCGACCCGGCCCAAGGTACACGCTGAACCAGTCGTCATCGTCACCCCGTGGATCAACAAGTTCTACATCCTCGACCTCAACGAAAAAAAGAGCATGGTGCGCTTCCTGCTCGACCAGGGGCTGGAGGTATTCATCACGAGCTGGAAAAACCCGGATGCGTCGATGCGCGACACACGCTTCGACGATTACCTGACCGACGGCATCCAGGCCATCGTGGATGTGGCGCGCGATTTCACCGGCGCGGCCAAAGTGCATGCGGTGGGCTATTGCATCGGCGGCACGGCGCTGACGATGTACATGGCCTGGGCAAACCGGCATTTCAAGCCCGAGGATGTACCGGTCGCCGATTTCACGCTCTTCACCACGCTGGTCGACTTCAGCAAGCCGGGCGACATCGAGGTATTCATCGACGAATCCTGCATCCAGTACCTGATCGACAACATGGCGCGCAAAGGATATCTCGAAGGCAAGGAAATGGCCTCCTCCTTCCGCCTGCTGCGTTCGAACAGCCTGATCTGGACATATGTCGTGCATGGCTGGCTATATGGCGAACCTCTCGCGCCGTTCGACGTGCTTTACTGGAACATGGACTGCACCCGCCTGCCCTACGCGATGCATGCATGGTATCTGCGCGAGCTTTACCTGGACAACCGCCTGATCCAGCACGATGCGCTGACGGTCGCCGGCGAGCCGCTCGACCTTTCCCGCATCACCCAGCCGCTCTACGCGGTGGGGGCGGAAGACGATCACATCGCGCCATGGGCGCAGACCTTCCGCATCAACAACTTCGTGAGCGGGCCGAAGCGCTATGTACTTTCCAGCTCCGGCCACATCTTCGGCATCGTCAATCCGGTGGTGAAGCCGCCCAAGCGCGGTTTCTGGGCGGCAGAACCGCACCATTCCGACAACGCCGAACACTGGCGGGCCGGGGCGAGCCAGCAGGCGGGGTCGTGGTGGACGGACTGGATGGATTGGCTCAAGCCGCGCGCGGGCGAACTGGTGGATGCAAGGCCGGCGAACGACAAATACCCGCAACTGGCCCCCGCGCCGGGGACTTACGTAACCGAGCCCTGAGAAGCAGAAGCCGCGCGCGCACCCGCCTCGCCCGGGTTTTCGGCCTTTGGCAAGCGTGATGGATGTGTCCTCGTTTCGCACCCCGTCCTCTCTGGAAGACGGGGTTTTGTTTTTCGGGCGTCGAAATCCCGGCAAACCTGTTTGGCGACAACGGTCGCCTGCCCACTCCCCGCCGCAAAGAAAACAGTGTCGATACGTTTCGCATGGAAGGAAACCCTCGCCCGCCCCTGACGGGGCGCCCTATCCCGCAAGCTGAAGAGGGGACGGCAAGCGGCTGTGATTGAGGGATGGCCATGCCGTGCGGGAAAGGCAAAGCGCCGTCATCACGAAAGCCCTCCCGCCCTCGCCATTACGAAAGCCGCCCCCCTCGTCGTTGCGATCTCTCTATTTTTCCTTTGAGGAAAACGACGCCGCAAATGCGGGAGAACTCCGGCGGGGTTATTCTCCCTCGACCCAGATATGTTGCGCCACGCCGTGTTCCAGGGCCAGTTCCATGTGTTCGCACAGCACCACTGTCATGGGTTGTTGTTGCAGCACGGTGATGATCTGCGGCGCGGTCAGGCCATAGGCGAGCAATTGCTCGCGTTGCAGGGGGTCGATTTCGTCGCCGAATTCGGCCAGGCGGGCGCGATGGCCCGCCGGAGTGCCGGTGAGGCGGATGCGTTCGATGTGTTGTGCGTTCATGGCGGCGATCAGAGGAAAAGACGCAGGAAATGATTGAGCAGGCCGCCGACGAGAAACGCCGTCGGCATGATGAGCGCCAGCATCAGCGCGGCGGTGCGCATGCCCTGCTCCTTGGCGATGATCATGACGCTGGCGATGCAAGGCACGAACAGGGTGATTGTGACCATGCCGACGACGGCCTGCACCGTGCTCAGTTGGCTTTCCAGCGCGAACAGGCCCGTCGCGCCGAAATCACGCCGCAGGAAGCCCATCACGAAGGCGGCGCTCGCTTCGGGCGGCAGGCCCAGCCAGCCGGTGACCAGCGGTTTGCCGGCTTCGATGATCCAGGGAAGCACGCCGAGGCGGTCGAGCGCGAACATGATGAAAGTGCCGAGCAAGAAGAGCGGGATCACTTCGACGAGATACCATTTCAGGCGTCCGCCGGTTTTCTTGAGTACATTGCTCACTACCGGCATGCGCATCGGGGGCAATTCGGTGACGAGCGGCACGCGGCGGCCCTTGACCAGCCGTCCGGCAAGCCAGCCGGTGACGAGCAGGATCAGTATGATGCATACGCCCCAGATCGCCGCCGCGCCGAAGGAGATGCCGCCCAGCACGCCGAGCACCACGCCAAGCTGCGCCGAACAGGGGATGGCGAGCGCGAGCAGGAATGTCGTGATCAGGCGTTCGCGCGGGGTGTGGAGGATGCGCGTGGTGAGCGTGGCCATGGTCACGCAGCCCAGCCCGAGCACCATCGGCAGCACCGCGCGCCCGTTGAGTCCGATGGCGCTGAAGGCGCGATTGCCGATGACCGACAGGCGCGTGAAATAGCCCGAGTCCTCCAGTACGCCGAAAGCGAGAAAGAATGTGGTGACGATGGGCAGGATCAACGCCAGCGCGTAAGTCATCCCCATCGTCCACAGGCCGTATTCGCCCACCAGCATGTCGGCGAGCCATTCCGGGCCAATGTGCGCGCGCACGAAGTCCGTGACCGCCGGGTTGAGAATTTCGCCGAAGAAATCCTCTTCCATGAGTCCGACCAGCGTGCCCGCGCCGAAATCGCCGACGAAGTAATACACCGCCAGGAGTACCAGCAGCAATAGCGGCCAGCCCCACAGCGGGTGTACCGCCACTTGTCCGATGAGCAGCGACAGTGTGCGGTCGGCATTGGCCGTTTGCTGTGTCACCGTGCGCGCCAGCGCTTCGGCGGCGCGCCCGCGCTCGCGCGCCAGCCGCGCCGGCAGGGAATCGCGCCCCCCGGCCCCGGCGGGCGCGATCTCGGCGACGCGGGCGAGGATCTCGTCGCCATGCGGTTGGGCGGCAAGCCAGTTCTCGACTTCGGCGTCCCGCCCGAGCAGCAGGATCGCCAGTCCGCGCGCGGCAAGGCGCGGGTGCGGCGCGTGTTCCGCGAGCAACGCGGCAATCGTCCCGATGGCCGCTTCCGACTCCGCGTCGTAGCGCAGCAGGGGCGCGGGCGGATGGGCGCGCGGCAGGGCTTCGGTGAGCGCCGCGACGCCTTCGCCGCCCGTGGCGACGGTGGCGACCACCGGTATCGCCAGCGTTTCGGCAAGCGCGGCCACGTCCACGGCCACGCCGCGCGCGCGCGCTTCGTCATTCATGTTGAGCGCCACCGCCATCGGTACGCCGAGTTCGGCCAGCAACGCCGTCAGGTTCAGGGTGCGCCGCAGATTCTTGGCATCGCCCACCTGGATGACGAGTTTCAGATTCTCGTGGAGCAGCGCCCGCATCGTCGCGCGCTCGTCGTCGCTGCGCGCGGGCAGGGCGAGCACGCCCGGCGTATCGAGCAGCGAAAGCGAGCGCTCGAACCGCGCCGTGGCGCGCGCCACTTCCACCGTGGTGCCGGGGTAGTTCGATACATTGACATAGGCTCCCGTCAGGCGATGGAAAAGGACCGACTTGCCGACATTGGGATGCCCAATCAACGCAAGGGTGCCGGCGGATGCGGACGGGGAGGAAGCGGACGAATGGTGATGGTGCATGGCGGAAGTGTTACAAAAAAGAGTCTGATAATGATAAAACATCTCATTGTAAGCCTATATGGCAAGGCGTGGCGTGGTTTGTCCTGATCGGGCGTCTCGTCCACGATGGCTTCGCGCAGCCGCTTTTTCCTTTTTCTTTCCGGGCTTCAGCCCGCGCCCTCGATCCAGCGGGCGGCTTCGTTCGGCGTTTTTTGTTCCCTGTGCGATTGTTTGCCTTGAAGCCGGTGTCGCGCTTTCCGGGGGATTGGCAAGGCGAGGCGGAAGGCTATAGAATGCCGCCTCTTCCGGACAGAATGGCGTCTGGCGTTTTTGCGCGGGTGCTTAGCTCAGTTGGTAGAGCGTCGCCCTTACAAGGCGAATGTCGGCGGTTCGACCCCGTCAGCACCCACCATCCCTTTGCCCCCAGACAGCATCATG
>JAIRLA010000301.1 GCA_031259795.1 Azoarcus sp. | reverse complement strand
CCGCAAACCGCCCGCGGCTGGAGGGTGCGGAGACTCATGCTTTTCGAGACGGAGACGCGGACATGACCGGCTGGCTGCAAGAAACAGGCGACGGTAGCCTCATCCTCAATCTCCATGTGCAGCCGGGGGCGAAACGCACCGGCTTTGCCGGGCTGCATGGCGAAGCCGCGAAAGTGCGTCTTGCCGCTCCGCCTGTCGATGGCAAGGCCAACGCCGCCCTGTGCGCCTTTCTCGCCAAAATCTGCGGCGCGCCCGGATCGGCGGTCACTCTCGTGAGCGGCGAGCGCGCGCGCGCCAAGCGGGTACGCATCGCGCCGGGGCCGGGCCGCGCCGAACGCCTGCGCGCGGCGCTGGCGGCGGATTCTCCGGCCTGATCGCCGCGCCGCCCCGCGCCCGCCGCGGCGGATTCACGTCCGGTTCTTCGCCGCCAGTTCCGCGAGCAACATGCTCTGGGCGTTGCGCGCGGCGCGGCGCGGCGCCTTGCGGCGGTATTGCCCGTCGGGCTGCATTTCCCAGGCCTGGGAGTTGTCGACGAGATAGGCGCGCAGACCTTCCTTCATCACCCGGCGCTTGAGCCGCGGATCGAGTACGGGAAAAGCGATTTCGATACGGCGGAAGAAATTGCGCTGCATCCAGTCGGCGCTCGACAGATATACCCGGTTTTCGCCATCGGCATGGAAATACATAATGCGGTGGTGTTCGAGAAAGCGTCCGACCACCGAACGCACGCGGATGTTTTCCGACAATCCCGGTACGCCGGGGCGCAGCGCGCACGGGCCGCGCACGATGAGGTCGATGTCCACCCCGGCCATCGAGGCGTCGTAGAGCGCCTCGATGGTTTCGGGTTCGAGCAGGGCGTTGATCTTGGCGATGATGCGTCCGCGCCGCCCGGCGCGGGCGATTTCGGCCTCGCGCCCGATGGCCGCCACGACATTGGGCTGGAGCGAGAACGGCGCTTGCCACAGATGCGCGAGCGTGGATGCGCGGCCAAGCCCGGTGATCTGCTTGAAAACCTCGGCCACATCTTCGCCGATCCGCTCATTGCAGGTCAGCAGGCCGAAGTCCGTATAGAAGCGCGTCGTGCGCGGGTGGTAATTGCCGGTGCCCAGATGGACGTAGCGGCGCAGGCCGTCGTCTTCGCGGCGCACCAGCATCAGCAGCTTGGCGTGCACCTTGTAGCCGAAGACGCCATAGACCACATGCGCGCCGGCCTCTTCGAGACGGGTCGCCCACGAGATATTGGCTTCCTCGTCGAAGCGGGCCATCAATTCGAGCACCACCGTGACTTCCTTGCCCTTCTGCGCCGCGCGCACGAGGTGCTCCATCAGCACGGAATCCGTGCCGGTGCGATACACCGTCATCTTGATCGCCACCACCAGCGGATCGTCGGCGGCGGCGCGCAGCAATTCGATCACCGGCTCGAAACTCTGGAACGGATGGTGGAGCAAAATATCCTGCCCGCGAATGGCGTCGAAGACGGCGCGGCGTTCGAGCGCTCCGGGCAGGCCGGGGCGGAAGGCCGGGTATTTGAGATCGGGACGGTCGACCCAGTCGGGCACTTGCATCAGGCGGACGAGATTGACGATACCCGGCGTGCGGTACAGATCGGCGCGGCCAAGCCTGAAATGCTGGAGCAGGAACGCGGCGGTCTCTTCGGAACAATTGTCGGCCACCTCCAGCCGCACGGCATCGCCGAAATGGCGCTGCTGCAATTCGCCCTTGAGCTGGGCGCGCAAATCCTTGACCTCTTCCTCATCGACAAACAGATCGGAATTGCGCGTGACGCGGAACTGGTAACAACCATGCACATGCATGCCGCTGAATAGTTCGCCCACATGCGCGTGCAATATCGAGGAGAGGAATACGAAGGTATAAGGCGCTTGCCCCGGCTTGTCGGGCAGGCGGATGACGCGGGGCAGCACTCTCGGCGCCTGCACGATGGCCGCGCCGGAATTGCGCCCGAAAGCATCGCGGCCTTCCAGTTCCACGGCGAAATTCAGGCTCTTGTTGAGCACGCGCGGAAAAGGGTGCGCCGGATCGAGGCCGATCGGCGTGAGGACGGGAATGACCTCGCGGCGAAAGTAATCGTGAATCCAGGCGTCCTGCGCTTCGTCCCAGATGCCGCGCCGCAGGAAGACCACCCCCTCGCGCTCCAGCGCTGGCAGGATGTCGTCGTTGAGCAGCGCGTATTGCCCGGCGAGAAGCTCATGCACTTCGCCGCTGATGCGCGCGAACAGTTCGGCGGGCGGGATGCCGTCGTCGCTGGCGGCGTTGCCGCCCAGGCGGATATGCTCGCGGATGCCGGAGACTCTGATCTCGAAAAACTCGTCGAGGTTGCTCGACACGATACAAAGGAATCGCAGCCGCTCCAGCAGCGGCACGCCGGTATCCGCGGCCTGCGCGAGTACGCGGCGCTGGAACTGCAACAACGACAGTTCGCGGTTGATGAAGTGTTCGACAACGAAGCGGGGGTTGCGGGCGGGAATATCCATGGCGGTGTTCCTGTTGGAGCGTGCTTCGATTATGTGGCATTCCCGCTCCGGCGGAACGCTCCCATGAAGCTATCGCGCCGGGAGCGCCGCCCGGACGGACGGCGGGACGGGCTGTCGGAACTATTTACACTTGCGGCGTGCATCTGAAATCCTCTCTTTAGAATCAATACGGTAAAACATGGCCCGATTCGTGCTATACGGGTATGCCCCGCGCGACCGCGGGCCTTGTCCTTCTTATTCACCAATAAGGAAATTGTCATGAAAAAGATATTTGCCTCATTACTGTTGATGGTCGGTTCCCTACCCGCCGCGGCCACGGGAAGCACTGTGTACGGCGGCAGGCTCTACGTCATTGATCCGGCGGTTCCCGTTACAGTGACCTTCTACGGGCGTCAGGCCGATGACGTCCACACTCTTGCGTTGAGCAGCGTGGACGCCAATGGCCACTATTCCACATGGCAGGACCTTTTTTACACAGGCTCCACCTACAGCGGCGCGACGGTTTCGACATTCGCCAGCGGAGAACTGGTTTTCCGGCTGCACGACCACTCCGTCTCCATGGTGTATTACAGCGGCGGCGGCGCGCTCAACACCGATGGCCTGGCGCACGCCGTCGTGAACTATGAATACCAGGGGCCGGGTACGGCCTTCGTTGGCTTCGAAGACCAATACCGTGGCGGCGACCAGGATTACAACGACACGATGTTCATCGTGACCAACGTCTCCCCGACCCCCGCGCCCGCGCCCGCGCCCGCGCCGCAACCGCCGGTGGCGGCGCAGGCGACGCAGGCGACGCAAGCGACGCAAGCGACGCAGGCGACGCAAGCGGCGAAGCAATGTTATTACTATCCCTATTACTACTATGGCCGGTATTACTACCAGCCCGTTTGCCGCCGCTGATCCATCAGGCCGCCCGGGGCGGAAAGCCCCGGCTCCGGCAACCCGCGCGACGACTCAAGCGAATCCCGGCAGCTTCGCCAGCGATTTCTCCACCGCTTCCGCCGGATATTCGTAATCCTCCAGCCCGCCGGCAAAGTAGCGCTCGAATGAACTCATATCGAAATGCCCGTGCCCGGTGAGATTGAAAAGAATCACCTTGCTCTCGCCGCTCTCCCCGCACTTCAGGGCCTCGTCGATGGCGACGCGGATGGCGTGGCAGGATTCGGGCGCGGGGATGACGCCCTCGCAACGCGCGAACTGTACTCCGGCATCGAACGTTGCCAGTTGCGGCACGGCGACGGCTTCGATCAGGCCCTCGTGGTAAAGCTGCGAGACCAGTTGTGAAGCGCCGTGGTAACGCAGACCTCCGGCATGAATGCCCGCCGGGACGAAATCGTGCCCGAGCGTATACATCTTCATCATGGGCGTGAAGCCCGAAGCATCGCCGTAATCGTAGGTGTAGCGGCCCCGGGTGAGGCTGGGGCAGGAACCCGGTTCGACCGCGATGGCGCGCAACCCCGTCGCGCGCTTGTCGCCCGCCGCCCTGTCGCCCAGGAAAGGAAAGGCGATGCCGCCAAAACTGGAACCGCCGCCGCAAGGCGCGACGATCACATCCGGATAAAGCCCGATCTTGTCGAATTGCTTTTTCGCCTCCAGGCCAATGATGCTCTGATGCAGCACGACATGATTCAACACCGAACCCAGCGCGTAATTGGTGTCGGCGCGGCCCGCCGCCTCCTCGACCGCCTCGGAGATGGCGATGCCGAGCGAACCCGGCGTATCCGGCATCTCCGCCAGCGCCTTGCGCCCGGTCTCGGTCAGGCTGGACGGACTGGCGAACACTTCCGCGCCCCACGTCTGCATCATCAGCCGCCGGTACGGCTTTTGTTCGTAACTGACCCTGACCATGTAAATGCGCACCTCCAGCCCGAACATCTGCCCGGCCAGCGCCAGCGACGATCCCCACTGCCCCGCCCCGGTCTCGGTGGCGAGCCGCCGGATGCCCGCCTCGCGGTTGTAATATGCCTGCGGCACGGCGGAATTGGGCTTGTGCGATCCGGCGGGCGAGACGCCCTCGTACTTGAAGAAAATCTTCGCGGGCGTGCCCAGCGCCGCCTCCAGGCGCACGGCGCGCACCAGCGGACTGGGCCGCCACAGACGGAAAATCTCGCGCACTTCCCGCGGAATCTCGATCCAGCGCTCCGCGCTCATTTCCTGCGCGATGATCGCCGGCGGGAAGATCGCCCCCAGCTTTTCCGGGCTGGCGGGCGAACCGTCCGGCAAAAGCGGCGGCGCGGGCGGCGAAGGCAGATCGGCAACGATGTTGTACCAATGGGTGGGAATTTCGTGGGCTTCGAGCAGGATGCGGGTAGGTTCCATATCAGATCGTCCGTGCGGAGGAATACGAAAAGCGACATCATCCTCGCGAAAGAGGGTGTTTGACAACCGGGCGGGGCCAACGCGTGAATACCGCGGCAACGGTTTTCCCCCGCAGGAAACGGCAAGAACACCCGCCGCCGTGATCGGGATCGACATTGCGAATCTTCTCCTTTCGTCATCGCGATGAACTCCCCTCCCCCGCTGGCGGGGGAGGGTGCCCGAAGGGCGGGAGAGGGCTTCCAACCATCCGGCGCGCAGCGCCGCTGGATAAAAAAGGGAAGAAAGGAACGAGACGCCTATCCGTGCTCCACCGCCAAGAAATCAGCGGCGCTGCGCGCCGGATGGTTGGCGCCCCCCTCTCCCGGCCTTCGGCCACCCTCTCCCCCCTGCGGGGGGCGAGGGGAATCCATCGGGAGAACTCGTCATTGCGAATACCGCTCCCCTCGTCATTGCGAGGAGCTCGTCGCCGCGATAGTCCTCCCCCCTCGTCATTGCGAGGAGCGAAGCGACGTGGCAATCCAGCGCGTTCCACCCGGCGCGTAGCGCCGCTGGATAAAAAAGGGGAGGGGAGGGAACGCCGTCCACTCCCCGCCGCAAAGAAATCAGCGTCGCTACGCTCCGCATGGAACGAAGCCCTCTCCCGCCCCTGACGGGGCACCCTCTCGCCCGCCAAGCGGGGGAGGGGAGTTCATTGGAAAGACTCGTCATTGCGAGGCGCGGGACGCCTTTCCCCTCCCCTTTGCGGGGAAATCAGGCGGTCAATTGGGCGGCCACGGCCGCGAGGTCGTCGAAGATCACGGTTTGCGAGGGCAATTGCGGATCGGCGCGCGTTTTTTCGCCTTTGCCGGTCAGCACCAGGCAGGGCAGGCCGCCCACCGTCACCGCCGCTTGCAGGTC
>JAIRLA010000258.1 GCA_031259795.1 Azoarcus sp. | reverse complement strand
GTCTGGATGCCGATGGGGAGCTTCTTGCGGGTCATGGCGGATGGTCTGGCCGGACGAATCTTGCCGGGATTATAGCGCGGCGGGTTGGCGATACTTTATCGTCGAATTATTTTTCGTCATGGATTTCCCCCGCGCCGAATCTTCGAGGCATCCTTGCCCCGATCCTGTTTGGGGCTTTTTTGCCCGAACACGCCTCCTCCCGTCTACGGCGCCAACACATTCCGCACATCCGGCCAAAGGATTCCCCTCGTCCCGCAGCATAGGTATCTGTCTGCCTCCGGCCATTCCATTCTTGACCGCGTGTTCCGATCCACATTTCTTGCATTTCGGCATCGCCATTCCCCCGTCGAAAATAGTGAACTGAAATATATTCGCCATGGGACTATATCCTTGTCAATGCTCTCTCTTTTCTTTGGGGGTTGGGGGCGTTCGCGCGCCCGATCGGGTCATTCCCGAATGCGGTATTGGGTTTGCCGCGGGGACGGGAGACTTTCATCCCCGCCGCGCTTCGAGTACGCCCTTGACTTCCCGGATCAGGGCGAGCGCGCGCTGTAATTGCGCGATGCCGTCGACTTCCAAGGTGAAACACATGCGGGCCATGCTTTTCTTGCTTTGCGTGTTTACCGCGGTCACGTTGAGTTTTTCGCGCAGCAGCAGCTCGGAGATGTCGCGCAGCAGGCCGCGGCGATCCATGGCTTGTACTTCGATGTCCACGGGAAAGAGCGAGGACTGTACGTCGTCGCGCGCTTGCTGGCCCCATTCGGCGGAGATGATCCGTTCCGGGTGTTGCGCGGCGAGGTGGCGGAAGTCGCGGCAGTCGACGCGGTGGATCGATACGCCGCGGCCGCGGGTGACGAATCCTTTGATGGCGTCGGGCGGCGCGGGTTTGCAGCAGCGGGAAAGGGTGGTGAGCAGGTTGTCGATGCCGACGATCAGTACTTTGCCGGCGCTGCCCTGCGAGCGGCTGCGGCCAACGACGATTTCCGGTTTGCCGCTTTCGATGGCCGCGCTCGCGCCCGCGGCGTCTTCTTCGCGTACCGCCATGAGCAGGGCGCGTTGTCCGAGTTCGCCGCGCCCGGCGGCAAGGTAGAGGGCGTCGGCGCTTTTGAAGCCGAGACGGGCGGCAATGTGTTCGAGGTTGACTTGGGAGTGGCCGTCGCGCTGCATTTCGCGGGTGACGAAGGCGCGGCCGCGCGCGAGCAGTTCGTTTTCGTCGCGGGCGCTGAAGTATTGCCGGATTTTGCTGCGCGTGCGCGAGGCGGTGATGTAGCCTTGCCGCGGGTCGAGCCAGTCGCGCGAGGGGCCGCCTTCGCGGGCGGTGATGATTTCGACGGTCTGGCCGTTTTCGAGGGGGGTGTTGAGCGGGACGAGGTGGCCGTCGACTTTCGCGCCCCGGCAGCGGTGGCCGACGTCGGTGTGCAGGCGGTAGGCGAAGTCGACGGGTGTGGCGCCGCGCGCCAGGTCGATCACTTTGCCTTGCGGGGTGAGGACGTAGAGGGCGTCGTCGAGGGAGGCGCGTTTGAATTGTTCGACCCATTGCGCCGAGCAGGCGACTTCGTCGCGCCATGACAGCAGGCTGCGCAGGAGGGCGATCTTGTCGCTGTAGGCGCCGCCTTCTCCGCCCGCGCCTTCTTTGTAGCGCCAGTGCGCGGCGACGCCGAGTTCGGCGTGTTTGTGCATGGCGTGCGTGCGCACTTGTACTTCGAGCGCGCGCCCGTCGTTGGCCAGTACCGCGGTATGCAGGGACTGGTAGTTGTTGCCCTTGGGGCGGGAAATGTAGTCGTCGTATTCTTTGTGGATCGGCTGCCAGATTTGGTGTACGATGCCGAGCACGGCGTAGCAGTCGCGCACTTCGTTGACCAGCACGCGCAGGGCGCGGATGTCGTAGACCTGCGAGAAGTCGAGCCGTTTGGAGCGCATCTTGTTGTAGATGCTGTAGATGTGTTTGGGACGGCCATGGATTTCCGCTTCGATGCCGACGGCGCTCAGTTCCTTGCGCAGGCGCGCGATGGCGGCGCGGATGAATTCTTCGCGCTCGGAGCGGCGTCCGTCGAGCATGCTGGCGATGCGCCGGTAGGTGTCCGGTTCGAGGAAGCGGAAGGAGAGGTCTTCCATTTCCCATTTGAGTTGCCAGATGCCGAGGCGGTTGGCGAGCGGCGCATAGATGTCCAGGCTTTCGCGCGCGATTTCCAGACGCCTTTTGTCCTCGACGTTGGTGTAGTAGCGCAGGGTCTGGGTGCGCGAGGCGATGCGCAGGAGGACGACGCGGATGTCTTCGACCATGGCGAGCAGCATTTTGCGCAGGGTCTCCACCTGGGCGCGGATTTCGGGCGCGCTGGCGGCGGAGGTCATGCGGGTGAGCGTGCGCAGGCTGTTGAGCCGGCGCAGACCGCCGACCAGGCGCGCGACGTGTATGCCGAAGCCGGCCTCGATTTTTTCGCGCGCGTCTTCGATGTACTCTTCGACGGCGAAGAGGAGCGCGGCGATGCGGGCATCCGCGTCCAGCCGCAGGGAGGAGATGATGAGCGCGCAGCCCACGCCATGCATCCATACTGCTTCCCCGGTGCCGAGATTGCGGTTATCATAGGCGTCGGCGGCCAGCGCGAGGGCGCGTTCGATTGCGGCATGCTCTTCCCGCGTCAGCCCTTCGGCGAGCAGTTCCAGAGGCGCCGCGGTGGCGTTGCGGCCGATTGCGTGTGTGACGGAAACCATGGCGCGCAATTGTCCCACATGACGCGCCCACATGACGTGCATCATCGCCGGACAAAAACGGCGCGGGCCGCCAGACGTTTTTCACTCTACTTCCTCCGCAATTGAATCCGCGATGTTCAACAGACTGAAACACTGGCTTGGCTTCTCCGACAGGGGCAGGATCATCCGCCCCTCTCCCGCGTTGTGGGCGCGGGTCGAGGCGCGTTTGCCGTTTTTCGCCTATCTGCCCGCCAGGATACGTCCCAGGCTGCGCGCGCTGGCCGTGGATTTTCTTGCCCGGAAAGAGTTTTACGGCGCGCACGGCTTGCCGCTCACCGACGAAATCATGCTCACCATCGCCGCGCAAGCCTGCCTGCTCATTCTCGAGCGCGGTCTCGACGCTTATTGCGGCTGGAGCGGGATCGTGGTCTATCCCGGCGAGTTCATCGTCCCGCGCCGGGAAATGGACGAGGCCGGCGTGGTGCACGAATACGAGATTCCCCTCGTCGGCGAAGCCTGGCCGGACGGGCCGGTGCTGGTGGCGTGGTTCGATGAGGATGAGGAGGAGGATGAAAATGGGGACGATGATGGGGACAAAAGCGGGATGTCCCCGGACGATTCCTGCCTCAACGTGGTCATCCACGAATTCGCCCACAAACTCGACATGGGAAACGGCGACGTCAACGGTTTCCCCCGCCTGCCGCCCGGCATGTCGCGGCTGCAATGGGCGCAAGCGTTTTCCGCCGCCTACAGGCATCTGTGCGAATTGATCGACGCCGGCATCGAAACCGTGCTCGATCCTTACGCCGCCCTGAATCCCGGTGAATTCTTCGCGGTCGCTTCCGAATCCTTTTTCGAGACGCCCTTGCGGCTGCGCGCCGCCTTTCCCGCTGTATATAAGCAACTGGCCGCTTATTACGGACTCGACACCGCCACGGGCGAGGCGGGGGTCAGGGATCGGAGGTCGAGACCCGGGGATCGGGGGACGGGGATTGGGGATCGGATTCGGGAAACATTGGGGCGGATTTCGTGAATCTGTATTCGGGGCGTCTGGAGATGGCGGAGGGGGAATCGCCGCGTGTGCGTGTAGAGGCGGGGCGCGCTCCCGGGCGCGGCGGTTGCGATGCTATACTGCCCGCCCGTCCGGCGGGGCAATGGACCACGCCAGCGCCGGGAAGCGCGGCGCGTCACGGAAATGGAAAGGTGGCCGAGCGGTTTAAGGCAGCGCTCTTGAAAAGCGCCGAGGGGCGACTCTCCGTGGGTTCGAATCCCACCCTTTCCGCCATTGATATAATAAAATCAATGAGCTACGAGCGGATTTCAACTTTGATCCGCATGAAAGCCCACAATAAAAATCAGCGTAAAAATCAGCGGCGCTGCGCGCCGGTTGGAACGAACTGGATTGCCACGTCGCTGCGCTCCTCGCAATGACGAGGTGGGGATGTCCTCGCAATGACGAGGAGGGAGGATTGGCGCGGCGAGGCGGCAATCCGTGCAGCGGTTCAACTTTCCGGGACGCCACGGCAAGCTGAAAGGCCGTCTGGATTGCCGCGGGCCTGCGGCCCTCGCTTGTGACTTGTGACGAAGGGGGCGTCATTGCGAGGGCGGATCGGCGGCGTTGCGCGCCGGGAGCCCGGGCTGCCGGGCGCGCGGCAAGCGGTCACTTTCCCGGATTCGGCTTCGCCGCCGGGCCGGCGGGAAATGGCGCGGCGCCGGTGGGCTGCACGAGCGTGAGCGTCGTCGCATAGTTGATGCTGTCGTATTTTTCGCCCTTGCGCTCGCCCGGCGCGCGTTCGACGTGGCTCACTTCGACCACGTACTGTCCTTGCCAGGGAAGATCGAATTCGACCAGCCCTTCGGCATTGGTGCGGGCTTTTTTGCGCCAACCGGATTGGACGAGAATCTGGACTTCCGCTTTGGGCAGCGGTTTTTCCTTGAACATGACTTTGAACGCGCCCGTTTTTTCGGCTGGAACGATATCGAGCGCAAGGCTGGGCAACTGGGCGGAAAAATCCGTGATGAGGCGCGCGGCGGGCCAGAACCAGGTACGGATTTCCTTGGGAGCCTCGCGCCCTTCCCCGCCCTCGCGTCGTTCCCTGCTTTCGCGCCTTTCTCCCCGGGCTTCCCGTCCTTCTCCTCCCCGCCCTTCCGGTCCTTCGCGCTTGAAAACGCGAATCGGGAAGAGGGCGTCTTCGGCGGTCAGGCTTTCAC
>JAIRLA010000067.1 GCA_031259795.1 Azoarcus sp. | reverse complement strand
CTGCCGGGATCGCCAAAAAGCTTGTTGCCGCGCAGGAAGAGCACGTCCAACGGCTCAAGGAAAAGTGTAGTCATGCCGCCTCTCCTTCTTTCTTGCCGTTGGCCGGGGCCGCGTCTTTTGTGTCGACCGGGATGGCGCGGATTTCGCGGGCAAGGAATTCGCCGACGGTGAGGAAGTTTTCCAGCCATTTGCGCTGTTTATCCTTGGGCTGTCGCAGTGCCAATTCGGTCAGTTGTTCGGCGAGTTTCGCCGCGCCCAGCGATTTTCCTTGTTTCCCCGACTGTCGATCCAGTTGAAAAGCCAGCATTCTTCGCAGCAATTCCGGGCCGTCCCCGGGTTCGGGCAAATCTTTCAACCATTCCAGCGTGTGATACACCGCGCGGCGGGAAACGTCTTCGGCGCGTAAGAAAACGATCAGATCTTCAAGCGTGGTAACGGCCTCGCCCCATTTTTCGGTGAGATACAAGGCGCCGCCGGAACGCTTGATGACGGTGATCGAAAAGGCATCGCGCCCGCCTTCATTTTTGGCGCGTTTTTCGGCGGCGCGCAACTCGCGCATCACCGCGGCCAGCGGGGCTTGATGGTGGGCGATGACCGCGCCGCAACTGGCGGTGGCGTTCTTGCCCATCATGCGCATGAGCCGCCCGTTCAACCAGGCGAAACCATTTTTGCACATGAGCGTGTTTCTCTTCTTTTTCTTTGTATCTTCCCAGTCGATCTCTTTGCCCTCGGGGCAGTCGCCGCTGTACGCCTGCCGCAGCCGCTGCATGGCGGGGAGCAGATCGGCCACCGGCAGCATGGCGAGCACGTCGTCGCCGCCCGCATAGAGTGTTTTTCCGGGATACTCCATTTCCACGATATGCGGCACGATTGTCTGGGAAAAATCGTGCAACGCGGCGGAAATCGCCATGTGCCGCGCGGGGGAAACCGCGCGAGGGGCGTTCAGATAGTCTTGCAGATGCCGATTGGTCCGGGCGCGCTCCCGGAAACGCTCCCGGATTTCCGAGTGGAAGCCCCGCTCATACCGCATCTGTGTCTCCTGTTCGCCGGAGAGGATCGCGCCCATTTTGTCGCCATCCATCATGATAAGCGCGTAGTAGGTTTCCAGTTGGCGGATGTCCAGGATGTCTTCGATGAAGCCTTCTTTCTCCGATTTTTTCGACGCATTCTCTTCGTCAGCCGCCGCTTCGAGGAGCGCGGGCAGTTGGCGGATAAATGCGAGATGCGCTCTGTCTCTTGCCAGTTTGCGCGGCAATATGACTTGATCCTTGTTTGGATTCAGTCTCGCCAGTTTTTCCTTTTGTTCGGCCGTGGGGTTTCCTTTCCATTGTTCCAGTTGGCGCGCCAGCGCCATCGTGTGCGTGGAAATGACGAAACGCGGAATATCCAGAACCTGTCCATTGTCTTCAGGATTCAAAGCCCTGCCGGCTTCTTCGCGGAAGAGGGTGGGCCATAGCCGTTTGATGGCGGGCAGCGCGGAAAGGTGCTCCCTTTTTTTCGCCCATGAAGGTCTTTTCGCCGCGATTTTAGCCCACAGGGTATCGGTCTGCTGGCGATAGGATTTTTTCAATTGTTCGCGGTTGGCGGTGAGCCATTCCGCTTCGCCAGTGAGCGAGCAACGCCAGCCTTTCTGCTCTTGCTGGTCGAAAGTCCGCGCCGATTTGGCGGCGGACAGCGCGCGTTCGGCGAGTTCATGGATTGCCGGATAAAGCACGCCGGGATTGGGCGAGAAAAAGCGTACCCCGTCCAGATCGATGTCCTGTTGCAGGATTTTCCATGCGTCATATTTCAGGAAGCCGGAATTTTCCGTTTCCGCCACGCCAAAAAAGGGCGACATGGCGGCTTTCAACGCGGAAATATCCGTGATCTTTTCCTCGCCATCCGCACGAATGAGCGAAAACGGCACCGCAGCCCAATGGACTTCGGGAAAGCCCCGTAATTGCTTCCGCATTTGTTCATAGGGCGTGGAAGTTTCCACATCGAATCCGGCCTCGTCGAGCAGGCGAGAAACCACGCCTTTCCCGATGTCTTGCAACCAGTCCCTTGCCGCCGTCTGGCACTTTTCCGCCAGATCTTTTACACGGCAGGCGGGCACGATGGCGGTAAAGCGATTGGGCAGCGCGGCGGAAAAAAGCGGATTGGCATCGGTCATGCTTTTTTTCCATTCGCTGTTCTGGAACAGCGAATCTGGCAAATCCATCTGGTCGCGCAGCCACAGGTCGACTTGCGGAATGCCGCGCAGACGCGGAAACAGAATCGCATCTGGGCCGAGTTCCTCGCAGATCGGGCGCATCGCCTCCCAAGTCAGACGCGAGAGCAAGTGCGACCCCGCCCACAGGTCGGAAGTGCTGCGCGCGGCGGCGATGAAGCTTTGTACCGGTCCAATGGAGAGCGCGAGCAGGGCGGCCTCGCCGTTTTCGTCTCCCGTGAACGCGCCCGCAAAGGCGGACACGAGGTCGAGGTGATCCCAGATGGAATGGTCGGGAATACGCGTATCGGCGGGGAGCAGACGCCACAATTCGCCCAGCGTGCCGTTGCCGTCCTGTTCTGGTGCGAGGTCGGGCGCGAAACGCCAGAGGGCGAGCAGGACGCGCCTTGCGTCTTCCGCGTTTTGCGGAGCGCTCCCATTGGGGAGAACGGCATCCAGGATTGCCATGTGGTGGGCGAGGCTGTGCTCTTTGGCCTTGGCGGCCGAAATCTCCACGATCGGCATCAGGGGCAATGTTTCCCCCGTGAGTGGATGAATAAGGTCGGGATGTTCCGCCCAGATGAGTCGCCAGCGATCCTTGGGCAGGGCCGGACGGTCGGCGGCGGACGCCCACCGGTCAGCGCGTTTTTCACATTTGCCGCCTTGCGCGATGCCGAGCCGTTTCCGCAGATCGCGGACGGTACCCTCTTCGTGACTGACTCCCGGATCGCGCATCAGCACCAGCGCCTTTTCCGCCGGATCATGCAGCCGCGCGGCGATCTTGGTTTGCCACAGGACTTCTTCGCTCATGAATTACTCCTGAATCCGGGATAAGCCGTTTTGCGGGTTATCGAGAAACTGATGGACTTGT
>JAIRLA010000162.1 GCA_031259795.1 Azoarcus sp. | reverse complement strand
GCGCAGTCTACGATCAGTCCGGCGGTGACGACGAGGTTGCGCAGTTCGATGAGGTCGTTGGAGACGCGGAAGTTCGAGTAGAACTCGTCGATTTCGCGGGCGAGGAGGCGGATGCGGTTGCGGGCGCGTTGCAGGCGCCTGTTGGTGCGCACGATGCCGACGTAGTCCCACATCGCTTGGCGCAATTCGGCCCAGTTGTGGGCGAGCACGATTTCTTCGTCGGCGTCGCTCACCCGGCTCTCGTCCCAGGGCGGCGGCATGGGCGGCGGCGGGCCGGGGCGGGAGAGGATGTCCCGCGCCGCCGCTTCGCCGAACACCAGGCATTCGAGCAGCGAGTTGGACGCCAGCCGGTTGGCGCCGTGCAGGCCGGTTCCCGCCGCTTCGCCGATGGCGTAGAGGTTGGGGACGTCGGTGCGCGCGCCGAGATCGGTGACGATGCCGCCGCATGAGTAGTGCGCCGCCGGCACCACCGGAATGGGTTCGCGGGTGATGTCGATGCCCAGTTCGAGGCAGTGCGCGTGGATATTGGGGAAATGTCCGCGCAGCCAGTCCGCCGCTTTGTGGCTGATGTCGAGATATACGCAGTCGAGGCCGTGTTTTTTCATCTCGAAGTCGATGGCGCGGGCGACGATGTCCCGTGGGGCGAGTTCGGCGCGGGCGTCGTGCGCGGGCATGAAACGTGTACCATCGGGCAGCTTCAGCAGGCCGCCCTCGCCCCGCACCGCTTCGGAAATCAGGAAGGATTTGGCGTGCGGGTGGTAGAGGCAGGTGGGGTGGAACTGGATGAATTCCATGTTGCGCACCCGGCAGCCTGCCCGCCAGGCCATCGCCACGCCATCGCCGGTGGCGACGTCCGGGTTGGTGGTGAAGAGGTAAACCTTGCCCGCGCCGCCCGTGGCCAGCACGGTACTGCGCGCGCCGAAAGTGACCACCCGGTCGTTGTCGATGTCGAGCGCGTAGGCGCCGATGCAACCGCGTTCGGGTTGTCCGATCCGTTCGCCGGGAATGAGGTCGATGGCGATGTGGCGCTCGTAGATGTCGATGTTCGGATGCGACAGTACCTCTTCGCTGAGGGTGGTCTGCACCGCCGCGCCGGTGGCGTCGGCGGCGTGGATGATGCGCCGGTGCGAATGTCCGCCTTCGCGGGTGAGGTGAAAACCCAGTTCCGAGTCGTCCTCGCGGGTGAAGGGGACGCCGCGCCCGATCAACCAGGCGATGGCTCCGCGGCTGTGCTCGACGACGAAACGGGTCGCCGCCGGATCGCACAGGCCGGCGCCGGCGGTAAACGTGTCGCGGATATGGGCTTCGATGCTGTCGGCGGTGTCGAGCACCGCGGCGATGCCGCCTTGCGCGAGCGAGCTGGCGCTGTCGGCGAGTCCGCGCTTGGTCACGAGCGCGACCCGCAGGCGGTTGGCCAGGAACAGGGCGATCGACTGCCCCGCCGCGCCGCTGCCGAGGATCAGGACATCGTATTGATGCTGGCTGGACACGATGAATGGGCCGGACGATGGAGGGGCGCAAAATATAGCACGCGCGCGCCGCCCCGGCGTATAAACCGCATAGCATGCAATGAACTAAATAATGCCCCCACTGTCTCTGTGACTATGGCTCAATGGGACGGGAACAGATTTTGTGCTGCGGCGCCGGACGCTCGCTTATACTGACGCCCTTGGTTTGGAAATGGCGAGTAACGGAAACTGATGAGTGATCGTGAAATCGATCAGCAGTTGGTGGAGCGTATTCAGGGCGGAGACAAGCAGGCGTTCGGTTTGTTGGTGTCGAAGTATCAGCGCAAGCTCTACCGGCTGCTTGCGCGTTTGGTGCGCGATCCGGCTGAAGTCGAGGATCTGGCCCAGGAAACCTTCATCAAGGCTTATCGCGCTTTGGGGTCGTTTCGTGGAGAGAGTGCTTTTTACACGTGGTTATACCGGATCGGTATCAATACCGCGAAAAACTACCTCGCCGCCCAGGGAAGGCGGGTGTCGGCGTCGTCCGGGCTGGATTCTTCCGAGGCGGAGAGCGCCGAGGGGGGGGAGCGGTTGCGCGATCTCGATACGCCCGAGCGGCAATTGATGACGCGCCAGATCGCGCAGACAGTGGATGAGGCGATGGCCGATCTGCCAGCCGAGCTACGCGAAGCCATCACTTTGCGCGAGCTGGAAGGTCTGAGCTACGAGGATATTGCCAGCGCCATGGGATGCCCGATCGGTACGGTGCGCTCGCGGATCTTTCGCGCCCGCGAGGCGATCGCCGCCCGGTTGCGCCCGCTTTTGGGCACTCGCGCGGATGAGCGCTGGTGAGTGTTGTGTTTTTGCCGGGTCGGCGAATAAAGATAGATGAGAGGCTGAAATGAAAGAGAAACTTTCGGCGATGTTCGATGGCGATGCCGATGAAGAGACAAGTCGCATGCTGTTCGACCGCATCCGGCGCGATGCGGCGCTACGCGGGACGTGGGACGCTTATTGCCTGCTTGGCGATGTGGTTCGGAGCGGAGCGCAGCCGGGCATGGAGGGCTTTGTCGCGCGGGTGATGTCCCGGCTCGAGGCCGAACCCACCGTGCTGGCCCCGCGGCGGACGGAGAACAAGAGCGCGCCCCGCCTCCTGCGTCATCGCCTGCTGCCGGTGGCGGCTTCGGTCATGGGCGTGCTGGCGGTGGGCGGAGTCGTTGCGGCCCTGTCGGACGAAGAACGGCCAACGCTGGTGGTGGTGTCCCCGTCGCCGGACGGCGCAGCCGCCGTCAACACTGCTTCCAGCTTCATCGTCGATTCCGCCCCGCCTCGCGCAACGGGGGTCGCTCGCCGCGATTATCTGGCCGCGCACCAGGCGATGACCGGCGGCGGGCCGGTGCCGGCCGCGGTGCAATATGTGCGAACCGTATCGGCCCAAGCGGAGGAATGAGGGCCGATGGCGCGGATGAAATCATGGCTGGCCTTCGGGCTGTGCGCGCTGTGCGCCCAGCCGCTCGCCAGCCTCGCCGATGAGGCCGCCTCCCCTGCGCCGGAGCCGGCGGCGGCATGGCTCGAACGCATCGCCGGAGCCAGCCAGCGTTTGAACTATGTCGGTACTTTCAGTTATCAGGTTGGCCGGATTTCCGAAACCTCGCGCATCGTGCACCGCTTTGCCGATGGCGACGAAAGTGAACGCCTCGAAGTGCTCGATGGCAGTCCGCGCGAAGTCATCCGGCAGGGCAACGAAGTGCACTGTCTGTTGCCCAAGCAGCGCACCATGATCGTCAGCCGCGTCGATGCCGGGGAAGGCTTTCCGGGCAGGCTGCCGCGCAATTATGCCAAATTGGTCGATACCTACGATATAAGCAAAGGCGAGGCCGACCGCGTCGCCGGGCACGAAGCCCGGAAAGTGGTGCTTTCTCCCCGGGACAGCCTGCGCTTCGGCCATGTGCTGTGGGCCGAGGCGCAAAGCGGACTGCTGCTCAAGTCGCAGGTGATCGACGGAAATGAAGTGGTCGAGCAATTCACGTTCAACGATGTGCGCATCGGCGGTGAAATCGGCGACGAGTTGCTTCAGGCGCAGGTGAAGCCCGGCGAGGATTGGCGCGTGGTCGACGCCAGGATCGACGATACGGAAACAGCAAAGACCCGTTGGCGCTTGAAGGAACCACTGCCGGGGTTTGCGCTGATGTCCACACATCACCGCCGCAACAAGACGGTCCATATGCTGTTCAGCGACGGCCTGGCGGCGATTTCGGTTTTCATCGAACCGCTGGAAGGCGAAAGCGGGGGCGGGCTTCCCAAGGGACGCGGCTTTTCTTCGGGAGGCGGCGCGGTCAATGCTTTCGAGCGCATCGCCGATGGGCAGCGCATCACGGTCCTGGGTGAAGTACCCGCGCGCGCCGTACAGCGCCTGGCCGAAACGATCGAGGTTGCCCACGAATGATCGAAGCCATGGCGGTGGTCGTGCGCGCCGGGGATGGAAAAATATGGGCGCGCCTGCTCGAACGGCAGGGAGGCTGCGGGCATTGCGACGAGCCGGGCGGCTGCCATGCGCCGCGTTTCACGGAGATGTTCAAGGGCCATGGCCGAATATTCGCGCTCGATGACCCGTTCGGGCTGGGCGCGGGAGAACGGATCAGGCTCGTGGTCGACGATGGCGCGCCATTGCGGGCGGCGCTGGCGAGCTATGGCCTGGGCACGGCGATGATATTGGCCGGCGCCGCGCTGGGCGTCTGGCTGGCGCCGCCCGGATGGGGCGACCTCGTTGCCGGCGCGGGCGTGATGAGCGGAGCGGCAATCACGGCGGGCGTCCTGCGCTGGCATGCTCGCCGGGGCGGCGCGCCCGCCTGGCGATTGCGCATCGAACGGGATGGCGGAGAGGCCGCCGGATGTCCGGGGCGGCGCGCGTGAGTTCGCGCATGTTTACCGTCCTGAGCCGACAGTGGTGTCATTTGTGCCAGGACATGATTGCGGCATTGGAGCCGATCGCGCTCCGGCACGGCTGGCGGATGGAAGTGCTCGACATCGACGAGGATCCGGCGCTGGAAGCGCGCTGGGGCGAACTGGCGCCGGTATTGCTCGCCGACGGCGTGGAAATCTGCCATTACAGGCTCGATCCCGTCGCGGTGGATGCCTGCTGCGCGGCTTTCCGCTAGAATCGGACACTTTGTCCATTCGATCCGCTCCGCCGGAGCGCGGCAGACGCCCGGCTTCACGCATGCAACATATTCGCAACTTTTCCATCATTGCCCATATCGACCACGGCAAATCCACGCTCGCCGACCGCATCATCCATTTATGCGGAGGATTGTCGGAACGCGAGATGGAAGAACAGGTACTCGACTCGATGGACATCGAGCGCGAGCGCGGCATCACGATCAAGGCGCAGACAGCGGCCTTGCAATACCGCGCCAGGGATGGACAGACCTACAACCTCAACCTGATCGACACGCCGGGGCACGTCGACTTTTCCTACGAAGTCAGCCGTTCGCTGTCGGCCTGCGAAGGCGCCTTGCTGGTGGTGGATGCTTCGCAGGGCGTCGAAGCGCAGACGGTGGCCAATTGTTACACCGCGCTCGATCTTGGCGTGGAAGTGGTGCCGGTGCTCAACAAGATCGACCTGCCCGCCGCCGATCCCGACAGCGCGCGGGCCGAAATCGAGGATGTCATCGGCGTCGACGCCTCGCAGGCGGTGGTGTGCTCGGCCAAGACCGGCCTCGGCGTCGACGAAGTGCTGGAAGCCATCGTCGCCCGCGTTCCGCCGCCCGCGGGCAAGCCGGACGGGCCGCTGAAAGCGCTGATCATCGACTCATGGTTCGACAACTATGTCGGCGTCGTCATGCTGGTCAGAGTGGTCGACGGCGTGCTGCGGGTGAAGGATCGCATCCTGCTGATGTCGACGGGAGCGCAGTATCTGTGCGACCAAGTCGGCGTGTTTACGCCGCGCGCCCTCGGACGCGAACAACTTGCCGCCGGCGAGGTGGGCTTCGTCATCGCCGGCATCAAGGAACTGGAAGCGGCGCGGGTGGGCGACACGCTGACGCTGTCGACGCGCCAGGCCGGCGAACCCTTGCCGGGCTTCAAGGAAATCAAGCCGCAGGTTTTCGCCGGGCTGTATCCGGTGGAATCTTCCGAATACGATCAATTGCGCGACTCGCTCGAAAAACTGCGCCTGAACGACGCTTCGCTGCGTTTCGAGCCGGAAGTCTCGCAAGCGCTCGGTTTCGGTTTCCGCTGCGGCTTCCTGGGTCTGCTGCACATGGACATCGTGCAGGAGCGGCTGGAACGCGAATTCGACATGGCGCTCATCACCACCGCGCCGACGGTGGTCTATGAGGTCGTGCTCAACAACGGCGAAACCCTCCATGTCGAAAATCCCGCCAAACTGCCCGAGGCGGGCAAGTACCAGGATATCCGCGAGCCGATCATCACCGCGACCATTTTCATGCCGCAGGATTACGTCGGCCCGGTTCTCACGCTGTGCAACCAGAAGCGCGGCGCGCAGGTCGACATGCGTTACCACGGCCGCCAGGTGCAGCTCGTCTATGAACTGCCGATGAACGAAGTGGTGATGGATTTTTTCGACAAGCTGAAATCAGTGTCGCGCGGTTATGCCTCGCTCGATTACGAATTCAAGGAATACCGTTCGGCGGATCTGGTCAAGCTCGACATGATGGTGGGCGGCGAGAAGGTCGACGCGCTCTCGGTGATCGTCCATCGCGCCAGCGCCCAGTATCGCGGCCGCGAACTGGCCGCCAAATTGCGCGGTCTGATTCCGCGCCAGATGTTCGATGTCGCGGTGCAGGCGGCCATCGGTTCTCACATCATCGCGCGCGAAACGATCAAGGCGCTGCGCAAGAACGTACTCGCCAAATGCTATGGCGGCGACATCACCCGCAAGAAAAAACTGCTCGAAAAGCAAAAGGAAGGCAAAAAGCGCATGAAGCAGGTGGGCAACGTCGAAATTCCGCAGGAAGCCTTCCTGGCCGTACTGAGAACCGACGAAGGCAAATAGCGAATAAACCCTGCTTGTCATTTTTGAACGATTGGAGCCACTGTGGATTTTTCCAGTTTCAAGTTTACCCTGACCCTGTTTGTGTTGTTGCTCACTACCGGAATCGCGTGGGGGGCGGATCGCTTTTATGCCCGGCGGCGGCGCGCCGCCGATGCGCCGCAGCCATGGTGGGTGGAATGGGTCGCCGCCTTTTTTCCTGTGCTGCTGATCGTTTTCATATTGCGTTCCTTCGTTGTCGAACCGTTCAAGATTCCTTCCGGCTCGATGATTCCAACCCTGCTGGAAGGCGATTTCGTCGCGGTGAATAAATTCGCCTATGGCATTCGCTTGCCGCTGATCGACAAGAAAATCATCGACATCGATTCGCCGAAGCGCGGCGAAGTCATGGTTTTCCGCTACCCCGCCGATCCCTCGCAAAATTACATCAAGCGGGTAGTCGGCTTGCCGGGCGACAGGGTCGAATACATCGACAAACGCCTCACCATCAATGGCGAGCCGGTGGAAACCGTGGCCGATGACGCCTATCTCCATACCGACCGTCTTTACTACTCGCCGAAATATCTTGAAAAGCTCGGCGGAGTGGAGCACGCCATCCTCAACGAGGAAAAAGAGCCGCCCTTCGTGCGCGACATGCGGGATTACCCTTTCCGCGGGAACTGTACCTATACCGCGCACGGAGTCGGCTGCACCGTGCCGCCGGGCCATTACATGGTCATGGGCGACAACCGCGACAACAGCGCCGACAGCCGGGTATGGGGGTTCGTGCCGGACGAGAATATTGTCGGGCGGGCCTTTTTCATCTGGTTCAATTTCAGCAACCTGAAACGTATTGGACGTTTTTATTGATCCAGGAGTCAGGGGGATTCAAGCCCGGCGGCGCCCCCTTGACTCATATAAACACCCAGGTTTTGCGCCGGGATCAATGGCAGGCTCGCGCCACTGTTGTTGTGTACCCAAAGACCGAATCGGGTCACAAAATAAGTATGGGTGTTGGCGACTTCCAGATTGTAAACCTTCCGGCGCATTGGCAAATGTCCGCCAGTAATGTTGACGACCGACATCTCGCCTGTCGTGTCGTAATCGCTATAGTCATAATCGGCTTCGCAGGGATCGTCCAAATAGGTAAACCCTGGGGAAAGGGAACGATCAACGAGCTCATTAAGCACACCGTTTTTCCCGAAGTGCAATGTCATTCCGCAGGGTTCAAAGCTCCAATTGTCGCCGGGGGTAAATACCACTCCGACATTCGGCTCCCTGCTTTGCAGAATGGGGATAATTCTGCGGACCTCCGCGATACGCCCATCCGCCAGTTCAACATAGATTGGGGTTGTCAAATTTTCTTTCGCAGGTTCGTTCATTCCCTTCCATAGTATTTGCCACAGTTCTTCAATGATCATCCACGCGTGGATGTCACGAATTTCTGTGTTCTCCATTTCCATCTCGGTCTCCAGGCCACGCCAGAACGTCATCCGTTCAACCCAAATCGGATGTCCTCCAGTTACCGCGACGCAGTCGTAATCCCAATCTGGCTTTTCTCCTTCCGGAAGGTTTTTGGGAATAACCAACGAAATATAGTAGACCTCCCGATTTTCATACTCATATGTCCGGGTCACGGGCTGATAGCAAAATTCTCCCTCGCCGCTTTCAGGTTTGGAGAGTACATAGTCGCCGACCTTGATTTCCTCGATCGGTTTCAGTCCCTCGCGGGTATGCACCAAGGTTCCCGCCACAAAGCAACCCAGTTTCCTGATCTGCGCGAGCGCGTCATCAATGAATTTGTTCGCTTCCGCCTGAATCCTCTCATACAACGGCTTGCCGCCCAGTCCATTACCGTACAGCGCCTTCAACTCGGCATGGGGCAGGAGCTTCAGATCGAGTTGCATCTGCAAAGCATCATTCTTGAGCGAGGCGCGCGCCGCGGTCACAAAATCATTGGCAAATTGCACGAACTGCTTTATTTGCGTTCTCCGGATGGCGGACATGTCCGGGGCGGTTCGCGCCAGACTGTGAAGAAGGTGACTCATGACCTGGACTCCTGATGTCGATGTGATTCGATCATTGGCCGCAGGATAACTTCTGCACGAAATAAAGGCCAACTACGGATCGGGATGGAATCGGACGGAACCAGACATCTACATACTCCGAAATAGCTGCTGATGAGAACAGCGGCGCTTCGCTCCGTCTGGAACGAACTGGATTGCCGCGTCGCTGCGCTCCTCGCAATGACGAGATGAGGGAGCTTTCGCAATGGCAAGTTTTGCCAAAGAACTCCCTTCCCCCGCCTGGCGGGCGAGAGGGCCAGGGAGAGGGCTTCCTTCCATCCGGAGCGAATCGACGCTGGGACATCGCACTGATTTATCTCGCGCGGCTTCAGGAGATGGCGTGAAAGAGTCTCCGCCGCTCAGGACTTTCCCAAAGCGAGCAGGGGTTCCGGTTCGTGGCAGTGGAAGCCTTGCGCGTAATCGATACCTATATCATGAACGATATCGAGGATGCTTTTCTTGTGTACGAATTCGGCCACCGTCTGCAAGTGATAGGCGCGCGCGAGCGTCACGATGGCCCTGACCGTGGCGAGATTGGTCGGATCAGTGTCGATATTGCTGATGAACGCGCCATCCACCTTCAAATAATCGGCGTGGAACCGCCTGAGATAAGCGAATGACGACAAACCGCTGCCGAAATCGTCGAGCGCCACGGAAACGCCCGTGCGGCGCACCCTTTCGATGAAATTGATCGCCAGTTTGAGATTGGCGACGGCGGCGCTTTCCGTGATCTCGAAACACAAACGTTTCGGGTTGACGCCGCTGGCATTGATCTGCCCGAGGACGAAATCGGGAAAACGCTCGTCGGAAAGACTCGCGCCCGAGATATTGATGCCGAAACGTTCAATGCCGATATCGCACTGCTCCTTTTCCCAGTGCGCGATCTGGCGGCAGGCGTTTTCGACCACCCAGCGATCGATGTGCGGCATGAGGTTGTAGCGTTCGGCGGCGCGGATGAAATGCGCCGGCGTTTCGATGCCGCCTTCCGCGTTGCGCACGCGCAAAAGAATTTCGGCGTGCGACGGAACGTTTTCCAGCGACACGAAACGCTGGTGGTAAAGCACGAACCGATCCTCCGCCAGCACACTGTCGAGTTGCGTCACGCTGAGAAGCTCCGCGCGGCGCTGGCAGAAATAGTCGTCATCGGGGCGGTAGATTTGCAGGCGGTTGCGCCCAAGCTCCTTGGCGCCGAAACAAGCCGTGTCGGCGGCAATCATCAAATCCTTGAGCGAGCGGGTGCCGAGGGCGCAACTCGAAGCCACGCCGACGCTCGCCCCCACGCGGTAAGTCTGGCCCTCCCAGACAAAATGGATATTGGCGATGCTCTCGATGATGCCCTGCGCCAGGATGTCGACATCCTGCTCGCTGGCGGGGGTGACGATCGCGCCGAACTCATCGCCGCCGATGCGGGCGATGAAAGCATCGCCAAGCAAGGATTCGAGCAAATGCGCGATGCGGGCGAGCAGGGCGTCCCCGGCGGCGTGGCCGCAACTGTCGTTGATGGCCTTGAACTGATCGAGGTCGATATACAGCATGCTGACGTCGACCACCATCGGATCGGCGAGCAATTCCGCCATGCGTATCTCGAAAGCCCGCCGATTGAACACATCGGTGAGCGCGTCGTGGTGCGCCTGCCATTCGAGCATGGAAATCTTGCTGCTCACCGTCAGCGCCATGGTACTGAAGAGCGTCGATAAACGGTCGATTTCGGCAAGCCCGGTCGTCTGCAATTTAACGTCGTAATCCCCCGAATTGATACGCTCCGCCGCCTTGCTCAAGTACAACAAAGGTTTGACGATATGGCTCGAAATGAGCGCCAGCAGCACGCAAAACAACGCGATGCCCACGAGCGCGATGATCGAGTTGTACAAAATCAGCTCGCCGCGGGCGAGGACGAAAGATTGGGTCGATAAGCCGTATTGCACCGTGCCGTAATGCTGGCCGAGGTAATTCACATCGAAACGGATATGGCGAATCGCGGGGCCGCCGGGGCCGGAGGGCGGCAGCGGCGCATCGCTTTCCATCCCTATTGTGGCCAGGCGTTTGCCGCTGGCGTCCATGATCGCAATATAGGCGACATCGTCGTTTTGTTTCCAGATATCGAGAATATCGTGCAGCGTCGCGTAATCGTGTTCGGCCAATGGCCCGGCGAGCACCGCTTGGTAAGCGACTGTCGTGGACTCGATGCGCGCCTTGGTCTGGAGTTCGATCTGCGCCTCGACCGAATGCAGATTGATGATAAGCATCAGCGCCAGCACGATCGCGCCCGTCAGGATGCCCCAGCCGGTCACGCGCGCCCGGAAGGAATGCCGGTTGAACATCATGGAGCTTCTCTTCGCGGAGCCGGCGCGGGGACGCGCGGCGGAAGAAGAGGAATGCGAGTAAGGGCCATGATATACCGAACCCTGCCCGGAAACATCCGCGGTCGACCTCGTGGCGTGCGTGCGATTTTTCATGCCTGCCAGCAGCCCGGAATGCGATTGCTTCGATAACGCGGAAAAAGACACGGATTGTATCGGATCGTCGGCATCGAGCAAATATTTCCACAGAGTATATCCGCACAGTGAAATACGGTGGCGGCTTCTTTCCGGACGGAGATGGAAACGGCGATCATGTTGCCCAGAGCATTCCTATGCTATGAATATTAAACTATATAGCGCTATCTACGTGATGTCGATCAGTATAATTACGAATCTCTGGAGCCTGTGTTGCGACAACTTCCCGCCGCAACACGATTTCGCCGCCGCCCGCGTCGAGATCGAATATCCGGCCGCTGTGCCGTTTTACCGTTTCAATGCGTCTTCTCGTTTTGCCTGTCGGAACGCGGTAATTCTTGCGACCCGGCGACCCCGGAATTCAGCCGCCGTTTGTCTTCTGATTTTCAAATGACTTTGAAGGCGCATTTGGCGTGGCGCCGTTCCGCGTGGCGCCGTTCCATTTCCAAAATTCCGGGAATCGAATTCCCGATTCTTCGCCATGGCCGCCAATCAGCCAGAACCAGACAATTGCCCGCCGGTTCCACACCGCCGGAATCGGGGACTTGAACATCAAGGACATAAGGCGAAAGCGGCATCTTGCACGTTCGGTATCCGGCATGGGCGGGCCGGAATTCCGCCGGCAACCGGAGTACAAGGCGGCAATGCGCGGCGAAATCCGCGCGCGTATTCCCCGTCTCCGGTCATCCGCTCAAATTTCGATATTGTCGATCAGCCGCGTCGTTCCCAGACGGGCGGCGGCGAGGACGACCAATGTTTCGTCCGGCTGCCGCGGCGCTTGCAAGTCGGCGCGCCGGCGCACGCTCAGGTAATCGGGCCGCCAACCGTGACGCTCCAGTTCGGCGATGGCGGCGGCTTCGAGTCCGGCATGGTCGCGCGCGCCCTGGCGCACGGCCGCGGCGATGGCGGCAAGCTGCCGGTACAGGCGGGGCGCTTCGGCGCGCTCGCTGGCGGTGAGATAGCCATTGCGCGAGGAAAGGGCGAGGCCGTCGGCGGCGCGGACGGTTTCCCCGGCGATGATTTCGATGGGCAGCGCCAATTCGCGCGCCATGTTTCGCAACACCATGAACTGCTGATAATCCTTCTTGCCGAACAAGGCGGCCTCGGGCTCGACGATGTTGAACAGCTTGAGCACCACGGTGGCCACGCCGCGAAAGTGGCCGGGGCGGCATGCGCCTTCGAGGATGGAAGCCTGCCCGGGGTCGGGATCGACATGGTAGCTCTGCGGCTGCGGATACATCGCCGCCTCGGTGGGCGCGAACAGATGCGCGACCCCGGCGGCGGCGAGTTTTTCGCGGTCGGCCTCGAACGTGCGCGGATACTTGTCGAAATCCTCGCGCGGGCCGAATTGCAGGCGGTTGACGAAAATGCTGGCGATGACGGTATCGGCGTGGCGGGCGGCTTCGCGCACGAGCGCGATGTGGCCGTCGTGCAGATTGCCCATCGTGGGCACGAAAGCGACCCGCCCGGCGTGGGCGCGCGCCGCGCGCAGGCTGGCGATGGTGGTGTGGACTTGCATTTCCCTGAAAGACGGAGCGAAAAACGAGGCGCAATGATATAGGCGAAATCGGGGAATGTGGCGCCCGGGATGATCGGCGCGGAAGACGCCAGCTTGTGCGTCATGGCGAACGCCTCTCACCGGATTTGGAAAATGTCGGCGAACACGGCGGTCGCGCCGCAAGGTTCAGGCGATTTTCCGCAGAAAGCGCGCCAGCGCGGGCCGCGCCGTTTCTCCCGCCGCCTGGAACGATTCGTCCACAGGCTAAAAATCCGCGCCGGTACGGCGTTTCCCCTCTTTTACGGGGCCGGTGATCGCTTTCCCGAAACGCCAGAACCCTGGGCCGGCCGCCGGGCCAGTTTGCGCGCGACATACAGGAGCCAAAACAACAGGGCGCAGGCAGCGATGCGCTGGGAAACGCCGGGCGGAATGAGCCGATCGCCCAATGCCACGGCGCCGCACATGACCAACCCGGAACCCCAGGAGAACACGTAACCTCCCGGCCCCGCAAAGACAGCGACAACGCGAGGCAACAGGTACATGGCGACGCCGCAGGCAATGAAAGCGCCAGCGATGAACACGATATGCGCCTGCGCGGAAACGGCAAGCGTGACGAATCCGGCGGCGAGAAACAATATTGCGGCAAGGGCCAATAAAATGCCCGGAAGCCGCGGCAAAACCCGGGATGCCGCGCGCGCGTGGATGCTCAGGCCCGTCGCGGCGGCGGCGAGGCCCAACCCGGCAAAAGCCAATATCATCCATTCGCCCCAAGGCCCCAAAGCCAATTCACTCATGAATTGCGCGCGCGGGTCATGACCGGGCTGCGCCACATGCAAGGCAAGCACGGTCAGCAGGAAAATAGCGACGCCACAACAGGCCGCCGCAGCCAGCATGCGTGGTTCCAAAACGGCGCGGAGACCGGCGGAGCCGGACGATGCGGCGCGCAAAGCCTTCAACTTATCCATGATGATTCCGATCCCAGACAAGAACACCGGGCAATCCGGATCTTTTGTGTAAAGGCAGCTTTTGCTGCGTAATTTGATTTGCGGCGGCATTCTACTTTCGCGCCCACGTTTGCCCAAGGCCAGAATATCAAACCCATTTCCTTTCGCCGCTCCGCACTGCCTTTTCTGGGGGGTAACCGAGAGCCGGGGGAAGGGAATTCGTTGGAAGAACTTGTCATTGCAAGAACTTATTCCAATAGGCCCGCCCTGAACCGCTGCATGGATTGCCGCGTCGGCTTCGCTCTTCGCAATGACGAGTTCTTCCGATGGACTCCCCTCCACCGCTTGGCGGGGGAGGGGACGGCAAGCGGCTTTCGCAATGGCGAGTTCTTGCGATGGACACTTCCCTCCCCCGCTTGCGGGGGAGGGTGGCCGAAGGCCGGGAGAGGGCTTCGTACCAAACGGCGCGCAGCGCCGCTGATTAAAAAGGGAGGCGAAGGAAGGGGGAACGCCTGTCCACTTTCCACCGCAAAGGAAACAGCGTCGCTGCGCACCCCCCACCATTGTGAAAGTCCCCCTCCACCTCGTCAGTGCGAGGAGCGAAGCGACGTGGCAATCCAGTGCGGACCACCCGGCGCGCAGCGCCGCTGGATAAAAAAGGGGAGGGGAGAAGGAACGGGGCGCTTGTCCACTTCCCTCCGCAGGGAAATCAGCGTCGCTACGCTCCGCATGAAACGAACTGGATTGCCACGTCGCTTCGCTCCTCGCAATGTCGAGGTGGGGGGGCTTGCGCAATGACGAGGGTGGCGGCCTTCGCGATGACGAGGCGGGAGGAGCGAATCGACGCGGCAATCCGTGCGGCGGTTCAAGGCGGGCTTGTTGGAATGGATTCCAAAAGGCGTGCAATCAGGCCGGAAACGGGCGCGCATAAAAAAAGCCGGTCGTCTCGACCGGCTTTTTATTTCGCGGAATCAGTTACTTTGCCAAGGAAGCATCGGTATCGTCGGGCGCTGGCTCGACGGCCTCGGGCGCTGGCTCGACGCTATCGGGTACTGGCGCCTCGGACACGGGCGCGGCACTTTCGGGGGAGGAAGGTTCAGCCGGAACATTTCCAGCCTCTGTTGCGGGCGCGCTGTCGACCGGCGTTTCGCTCACTGGCGCCGCGGGTTGCTCGGACGGCACATCAGGCGCGGGAGAA